>JAFDJF010000187.1 GCA_019307645.1 Deltaproteobacteria bacterium | reverse complement strand
CTTGAACCTTGAACCTTGAACCTTGAACCTTGAACCTTGAACCTTGAACCTTGAACCTTGAACCTTGAACCTTGAACCTTGAACCTTGAACCTTGAACCTTGAACCTTTAGTCTGTTACATAAAATTTAGATATGTCAAGATTTTTAAAATACCACAACATCATGTGGCAGGCTTTGTATTGACTCACAATTTGTTCTGTTTTATAGTTTTTGCCAGTGATGCGAATTCGGGCCATCTGTCTCTGACCCCCGAATAGCGGTATCTTCGACTGGCCCTGAGGAACAACTTTTTGAAGCCCAAATAAACAGGCTTGTGCATGATCCCGTTAAAAGATGAAAACCCTTCGACCACTGTTCCAATAATAAATATATTATTAATAATAACAAATGTTTACATTTTTGTCTATCAGATATATTTTGCGTCCCGGGACGCTCAAGACCTGTTTTTACGATTGGGTTTTATTCCTTTTGAGGTGTCTCATTTTGTGGACATAAGTCCCGAGAACCTTGTCCCCATCCCGTTTACCATTTTCACTGCTATGTTTATCCACGGCGGCTGGCTCCATTTGCTCAGTAATATGCTCTATCTCTGGATTTTCGGTGATAATGTCGAAGACAGACTGGGTCATGGGAAGTACTTGTTTTTCTATGTAATGTGCGGGATGATGGCGTCCGTTGTCCATGGATTTATGGATATCAATTCAAAAGTGCCGAGCGTAGGCGCAAGCGGCGCCATCGCAGGTGTTCTCGCTGCATATTTGTATCTTTTTCCTGGAGCTCGAATAAAGACACTTTTTGTAGTATTTGTGTTCGCAAAAATAATAAAACTTCCCGCACTGATAGTACTGGGTTTGTGGATATTGGCACAGGTATTAAGCGGTTTTTCAGAATACGGCTCGCAGACGGGTGGGGGTATTGCCTGGTTTGCACATATAGGAGGGTTTGTTTCAGGGCTGGTTCTGATTGCTGTAATGAGAAAGCGAAATAGAGGGCGTTATTCAAGGAAGCGAGCACAATAAACCATTTGACAACAAAACTACAGCGTATTATCTGTCATTCATACGTTCATTCTCGGCAATTGGGCTCTCAAGGCAGAGCAGTTGTAGCAGTCTGATCAGAAAGGAATAAATATGAAGAAGATCCTGGTCGTGGATAACCATCCGGTCATGCTGAAGTTCATGACCAATTTGCTTGAAAAGGAAGGGCATGAAGTCTTGACAGCTCAGGACGGTCTTTCCGCTCTGGATGTTTTGAAAAAACACATCCCCGATGTCATGTTTGTTGATCTTGTGATGCCCAACATCGCCGGAGAGAAGTTGTGCCGGATTGTTCGCAGCATGCCGGGTATGAGTGATGTGTATGTTGTTATCCTTTCCGGAATTGCTGCGGAGAAAGATCTGGATTTCAAACAGTTAGGCGCCGACGCGTGTATTGCCAAAGGGCCGTTTAATAAAATGGCGCCACATGTTCTTTTTACTCTGGAACAGTCGGATCTGGCCCCTCCGCGGAAAATGACTAATGGGGTGATAGGCCTTGACGATGTTTATGAGCGGGAAGTAACCAGAGAACTTTTGTCTTCAAAAAGGCATCTTGAACGCATACTGGACAATATGTCTGAAGGTATTATTGAGCTCAACCCTGAAGCCAGGATAGTCAATGCCAATCCTGCTGCTGTTTCGTTAATCGGGATCCCTGAGGAAATGTTACTGTCGCAGTCTTTTACAGAGCTTTTTCATGAGACGCATCGGGAGGGCATAAAAAACCTCATTGACGAGGGGAGTAGAGATGTACAACACACAATAGGAGAGGATTCGCCATTGATATTAAACGGTAAACGGATACTCTTGAATATCTTACAGCTCAAAGGCGAAGACCAAAAGGCCGGTATTATCATTATGAACGATATCAGCGAGAGAAAGCGAATAGAGGCTCAGCTTCGGCAGGCCCAGAAGATGGAGTCAATTGCTACTCTGGCCGGGGGAATTGCACATCAGTTCAATAATGCACTTTCTGTTATTACTGGAAACATTGAGCTTCTAAAAATGAGTTCTCCCGAGGATAACGATAACGCTGAATATACCGAACCAATCAAGAACGCTGCTTATCGGATGGCTCACCTTACAAGCCAGTTGCTGGCCTATGCCCGGGGAGGAAAATATAACCCTAAAACCATGTCCCTGAGCGCTTTTATAGAAGACACTCTCCCATTGATTCGGCATTCTATCAATCCTGAAATCCTTATGGAGTCAAATCTGCCACAGCTTAATTATAACATAGAGGCTGATTTTACCCAGATGCAAATGGTGCTGTCTGCTCTGGTATCCAATGCTGCCGAGGCTATAGAAGGGAAGGGCTGTATTCGAATCACTTCTGCTATTGAAGATATCGTAGACCATCATGCTCATCTTGAGCCTGGTTGCTATGCCTGCCTAAGCGTGGAGGATGATGGAAAAGGCATGGATGAGGGAATAAAAAATAGAATGTTCGAGCCATTTTTCACCACGAACTTTCAGGGTAGGGGGCTGGGTATGGCTGCGGTCTATGGTATTATTCAAAACCATGGCGGGTGGATTTCTGTTGACTCTGAATTGGAAAAGGGAACTTTGGTACAGCTCTACCTGCCTGCTGTCGAAGCCGTGGAAAAAGGAATGAAAGAGAAAGAGTCTCAACTGGAGGAGGGGTCCGGCACCATACTTATCATTGAAGACGAAGATATGATCCTGGAAGTCTGCCGCACTATGTTAGAAAAACTCAATTATCGGGTTTTGGAGGCAAGAACAGGCGAGGAAGCCATAAACATTGTCAGAACTTTTGATGGTGATATTGATCTGTCAATTCTGGATATCGGACTGCCTGATATGGATGGTGATAAACTGTACCCGCTTCTCAAGGAAGCAAGGACGGATTTGAAAGTGATCGTTTGCAGCGGATACGCTATTGATGGCCCGGCCCAGGGAATCCTGGATGCAGGTGCCCAGGGATTTATTCAAAAACCGTATGCTTTCGGGATGTTATCTGATAAACTCAAAGAACTACTGGGAGGCTAGCCCAAATACTTGAGCTTATTGAGAACCGCGCTTAATTTAACGGCATTCATTGTTCACTGATCACTGGTTACTGAATACTGATTACTGATCTCTGGTTTCCCCTGCCTCTGTACTCACTTCGAGCTTGCCAAGCTCGTCTTCTACGATTTTCATGTGAGATGTTACTTTTTGGTTCAAAGGGGATAGCGGATAGTTGTCATTTAAAGCATTAAGTATTTCCAGACATTGACGGAAGTATCCTTCTTTCCTGGCAGGGTCTTGGGTTCCCTTCGCTGTGAGGAAGATCTTTGCAGCCCTGTTCCTTTCACGGTTAATCAGTTTTTCAATATCAAATTGCTTCAACTCCTTTATTTCCCGGCGGTCCTCCTCCTTCGGTTCAAGCGCTTCAAGCCTGGAAATGACCTCTTCATACCTTTCTTCCTCAAGGAGTCTGCGAGCCTGTTCCATGTCCCTGTTCATGGAAATCATGGATATTTTTTCTTCCAGATAATTTTCCTCTGCCAGTTCCAGTCTCCCATAGGCCTGATTGATAGTCTCCGCTTCGGTTGAATGAACCTTTTGCTCCTTCATGATCAGCAAAGCCTTTGCTTCGCTGAACCTGTTCTCTTCAAGAAGCTTGTCCACCTCTTCGAGAAGACTATCAACGGTCATTTTCTCCACGCGTTGAGACGGTGTGCGGCCCTGGATTGGACCCACCACTGACCCTCTTCTTTCTGCTGCAGCGATTTTCCTGCTGAGCGCCTGGATTTCCATTCTTTTCTCATCCTGAGTATCGGCAAGTTTTTCATACACTGAAATTGCTTTTTCCCGTTGGCCCTGCAGCAGGTACCATTCAGCGATTCCAATTCTCAACTGGACAATATCCGGGTTTGTTTCAAGCTCTCTGCCAACTCCCTCTCCGATATTTATGGCTTCATTGAGCATTCCTTTCCTGGCCAGTGACAGGGAAAACAGAAGTCCGATATCCGGAGTGAGAGAGTCAGGACCGAAAATTGTTTTCATCTCAATGCATAAAGCAATGACTCCCTGAAAGTCTCCAGACATATAGGCGTCAAATATAAGGGCTCTTTTTTCAGAGAAAAGGCTGATACTCCTCGCATGGTCGTCTGCTGCGCCTGTTTCTTTATCAAAGTATTTTTTGTCGATAGTGCTCAAACATCTGAAAAGATCATGGATGACACTTGAATAATCAGCCTCGGTGGGGTGCCGGGATGATGACAGTTCACCGAGCAACTGGTAGGTATCCCGAAGATTTGTGGCGATTTCTTTATCACTGTACGAGAGATCTTTTTCCGTAAGCAGGGTGTCAAGAAAACGAATCCTTTTTTCGATTTCACCGGAAAACGCCTGGTCGTCTGTTTCAACTGACTTGACAGCGGGCACAGGCACCTTTTGGGCGGGCAGACACCCAAAGGTTGGCACCAGGAAAAGGAGCAAACAATATCCTGTTATTTTCTTCATTCGAATCCTCTTACGACCGGCATAAAATCCTTTTTTAGTTCCAGTATGTCCCCGCGCTTCTCCACATCAGCGAGCACATCGATTCGCTGCGTGGCCGGTATCCCATCAGAGTGAGTGACAGGGAGTCCGGACAGGGGAGAGACTGGGATATAATGAAAGTTACCAAATTGCGATAACAGGCTTGAAACAGGATCAAATGCCAGATCTGCCGGCTGGATGTTTTTCTTGTATTCATCGGCGTCGACTATGGCATTCGCTGTGTCAATCCAGAGGGGCAGGGCTCCTGATGCGCCAGAGAGTGCCAGGTGCTGTGCCTTCATGGGCCGGTTGTCATCATAACCCACATAAGTGGCAATGACGTACCCTTCTTGAATGTCCAGCCGGCCTGTATTTTCGTTAGAACCGGGAATGAAACCCACAAAGCTGGAATTGGTGAACCGGTTGGCGGTCCCTGTCTTCCCGAAAGAAGGGATGGGTATCCCGTAAACGTTCACTTCATATTTTGCCTTCTGTCCGGTCCCTGATTCCATGACGTTCCTTAATATTTCGGAAACCAGTCCGGAAACCCTTCCGGATAACATTATAACAGGTTTTGGCCTGAACTCCCACAGGATATCGCCCTCCCTGTCAACGATTTTTGTGATTATGGGGATCATTGAAAGGTTTTCATCAAGAGCGATCGGATAAATCCGGCCTGTCATGATCGTTTGATAGGCCAAAGCCGCTTCACTGATACTGATGGCATTGGGTCCCAGAGGGAAGGAGAGCACAGTTGCCAGTCTTGTTGAGATTCCCATCTGTTTTGAAAGATATACCACATAAGACAAGTTGACAAGGGTCCTGAAATCTCTGGTCCAGAAAAGGACTTCCGGATCATACCGTTTATAAGTAGACAATGTCCTGAAATTCCCTGTGATATTCTGCTGAATGAGATCCAGCGTTTCCGAGGTGAAGAGTCCGTCTATCCATACTTCCCTGGTTTTAATTGGCAGGGATCTGTTCCATATCCATTCTGGTGTAAGAGGAATCAAAGGGGTGGGAAACAGGGATTCGGGATTTTCAGTGTAAATGATTTGTTCCGGTTTTTCTGCGTCCTCGGTTCTGTAAAAATTTCTTAGTGATTCCGAGAGAATACCGTCCTCCTCAGGGTTCATGTTATTCTGGTGTTGATTCAGAAGTTCAACAATCGCCTGATATCGGGTTTTCATATTCATGTTGAGAGCATGGAGCGTTTGAAAACTGAATCTCAGGATACAGCGTTCCTCGGGGTTTTCAGGGTTGAACCTTCGGCTGTCCAGATGAAAGTGCAACCGGTTGAG
>JAFDJF010000785.1 GCA_019307645.1 Deltaproteobacteria bacterium | reverse complement strand
GTTCCTTGGACTTTGCGTGCAAAACCATTTCGCATATCAAAAAACCGGATGAACAGGGTGTTTGTCTAAAGAATAGAGCCCTTCCTTCATCGCTTTTAACCTTGACTGTCGGAGCGAAGCGGAGATCCCGTCTGAAGCGAAAGCGGGAAACCGGGAACCTTATAACCTGAGCAGTTACTGTCAATCATATGATATCGTAAAGATTCTGGTCCTGAGGACCAGCTGTTGGGTTACCCCCTGCCCGGATTTAACAACAACGCCTGCCAATCTGTCAAGTTAAGTACCCCTACTCCTCACGGCCACATTAAATAGTGCCCATCCAGAAATGGTCTTTTTGCCCAATATCTGCGTTATGCGAAAAAAATAATCCTCGGAATATCCGCCTGCCAATCTGTCAAGTTAAGTACCCCGACTCCTCACGGCCACATTATTTAATGATTTTTCAAAACACCAAACATTTGTGTTTTTTGAAGTTGACATACACCAAGTTTTTTGGCAACCTTACCAATCAATGCGACGCCCTGCCCTTGGGTGACGTGAGTAAAGAAATTACCAAACCGGGGGGCTCACTCCCTCAATTCAACGTAACCATTTGATATTTTATGTTTAAACCTGGACATACAGTCCATCCTGAAGAAATTTCCAACTTCGTTCCCAGTAACAGCTATGGATTATCATTAAGGGTTCACGCAAAAATAAATTCACATTTTTGGCGCTCAGATTTAGGTTAGGTTTGGTAGATTTTAAAGAGTAAAAGGAGCAGTAATAGTGTACTATTTCAAGGTTTTTGCTCTTTAAAATCTGCCAAAAATGACCTGAAGATGAGATGCCAAAATGGGAAGTTATTTTTGCGCGAGCCCTGAGTGTCTGAGAATGACGATGTAAAGATCTCTGAACCGCTGCTTGTAACAAACAGGATTCACTATGGTAACATCAGGCAAGGAGCGCCAGAGACGGTGGAAGGAAAAGCAAAAATATAAAAAACAGGTTACGGTGATGCTCTCAAAAGGCGCCTATACAGATCTTAAAAGAATGAAAGAACATTCAGGCTTCAACTATTCCGATATTGTAAATAAGTCGATTCTGCAACAATCACAAACAGTTCCCCTTGACATAACACAGCCTCACCAGTCGGAGGTTGCTCCAACCGAGCATCACGTCCGCCTTGAGAAATTGGCGAAAACAGTAAACAAAGAGTTCAAGGCCACCAATAACCAGCTCCGACAGGAAATTATAAGCCGGATTAAGGCAGAACAGTCGCTGAAGGAAAGCGAAGAAAAACTTCGATTCATTCTCGACAACTCACATGACGTAATATTTCTGGCAGACTTAAAGGAAAGGAAATTTGAATATATAAGCCCATCAGCAGAAAGAGTATTAGGGTACACTCCGGAAGAAATGAAGGCTTTCAATTTCAAGGAGCTGATATCGTTAATACATCCTGATGACCAGGAAAGGTCTAAAGAGCATTTCAACGTATATAAGGCGCGCGGGCCCGAAGAACTGGATTCGTCTATTGAGCAGCGCATGAAACACAAAACACTGGGTTATCGTTGGACGAATAGTTCCCGCACGGTAATGTTTGATGAGAAGAACAAACCCATACTTATTGTCGGCAGTATAAGAGACATCCACACGGGCAAGCAGTCGAAGATTGAGCTGCAGAGGCTTCGTGATGAACTGGAAAAAAAGGTACAGGAACGCACTCTCAGTCTTGATGAACACAACATGGCGCTGAGGCTCATGCTGAGAAAAGAGCAGGAGATCAAGCTGGAGTTTGAAGAAAAGGTGGTATCCAATGTGAAGGAGCTTGTTTTGCCATATGTGGAAAAGCTGAAAATGATCCCGGTGCCTAACAAACATAAAAAGTACGTGGATATTCTGGAATCGAATCTGAACGAGATTGTCTCACCATTTTTGCACTCTTTGTCCTCAAGATTCCTGGGGTTTACGCCCGGAGAAATTCAAGTGGCCAATCTCATAAGACATGGCAGAAGCACAAAAGAAATAGCAGAATTGCTGAACCTTTCCATTCGAACCATTGAATTTCACAGAGCAAATATCAGAAAGAAAGCCGGCATTAAAAACAAAAAAGAAAACCTCAGGTCGTACCTTCTGGCCATTGGATAATACTGGGTTTATCCAAGCATTTTACTAGAAATATTTCAGTTTTGTATTTTCAGTATTTCTTGGTATAACGTAGCTACTCAGGTTCAGGGTTCAGGGGTTTGTGGAGCAACCGTGAATCCCGCCTTTGGTGGGAAACCTAACAACCTGACTAGTTAGTGTCTGAACGAAAACTAGGATTTTTCGTCAAGGTCA
>JAFDJF010000186.1 GCA_019307645.1 Deltaproteobacteria bacterium | reverse complement strand
CTTGAAACAGAGATCAAAAACCTTTATTGTTGCGACACCAGTGTCATGCCCGAAGCCCCGGGCAGACCACCCACATGGACCGTTGTATCCCTTGCCAAGCGGTTGGCTGAGAGGCTGGAGACGGTTGTGTAAAGGAAATTATCCCCCCCTCCCCATTGAGCGAATATACTCAACTGGAAAGGTGTCAGGTTCCAGGTTTCAAGTATCTGAAAATCGGATCAAGGAAATTTATTGACTCCAACATAGATGATTGATGAACTTTGGACAATGAATCCGCATGGCTGTTCTCTGAAAGCCTAAGTTTATATATCAAATAGGATTACCAGCGAAGCCGACTAAAGAGGAGAGGATAGTATTAACAACGTATGATGAATGATTGGAAAAAGGCCGCATGGGCGCCATAGCTGTCAATTTAAATGAATGCTATTCCAGTGTGGCCTTTTTATGGGTGCTCTGCTAATTGAGGAGGGAGCAGAGGATAAAGTACATTTATTCTTGACAGGGCCTTTTAATAGGTGATCCCTATCTTGTTAATATATTGATCCCCTTCCACCGCTTCTTAATACAGCTGGTGATATCGCAGTATTTCAGGGGCCACTTTGGTAGCGGAATCCACAGCATTATGGGTGCCCACACCATAGCCGCCGGCATCGATCCCAACATAAAACAAGCCCTGTATTGGGGCCTTCGGGGACGGTTTGTGGCGACCACACTGGCCAACGATCTGCCCGAGCCCGATACATTCACCACCCTGACCGGGAAGCACACTATCCCGCGTCAATTTACTCACGGATGCGGCGGTGTAGTTCTCTCGTCGGACGGTATGCTTTCGAATGTCAGGACAGAGCTCGGCAAGCCGTTCGTCCAGAGCATCCAGCCAGACTTTCACATTCTTCCAGTTGGGATCCGATGGAGCCAGGGTCGCACTTTGGATCATCAGCTTTCCTTCGGGGGCCAGCTTGGGATTGAAACCAGCCGGGATGAAGATCATGCAGAAAATCTCATCCGGTATTTGCCCTGCTTTCGCTTTCAGATAACGTTCCATGTTCCACCAGTCATTATCGGAGAACCAGATGTACCCGCTATCTTCCAGCACCACTTCGTCCAGGAAGTATCGACTGCCAATGAGCGATAGCGATGGTACCAACTTTTTTACATAGTTGATATAGCTTTTGTCGAAGTGCTCCTCGCCTACGAGCTTTAGTACGGTGGGCTGGATACCTGCGTTGCTTATGACTATCGGGGCATGAAAAACGCCCTTATCAGTGTAGACGCCTTCAACCCTACCGTCCCGGACGGCAATTCGTTCTACTCGGGTCTTCAGGCGCAGTTCGCCGCCATCACGTTGCAGTGCTTTGGCGAAGGTCTCATATAGTTCCCCCTGAGACCCCATGTAATAGGCCGGTCCAAGACCATGCATCATTTGCATCAGACTCTTCACCATCTCAGAGGCAGCGCAGATATCGATCGGCACAACGAAAAGCATATTGGAAAGCACCGCCAGATAGCTATACACGGATTGGGGTATGTTGTATCTGCAAAGGAAATCATGGAAATTGATGTCATCCAGGACATCCAGCTCCTGCGGGCTCATCGCGTCCATATCTTTAAAGAGGCGATCACATGCCTTTTGTTCCTTTTCGGTCAGGATCTCAGGAAATCCGGGAGGAAGCAATATGAAAGGCACGTATTCGTTCGAGTCGGGCGCACGGTACATAAAGCCGCCACCCGCCATACCGGTTAAAGCTTCGGACATCTCAAGTTCCATTCCGAGCTCTGTCAACACTTCTTCGAATTTGGTGCCATATTTGGGCATGCCAATGAGCGGCCACAAGTCATAGGTAAACCCGTCTTTGCTCTTCCGCATTGCCTTGCCTCCTACTGTGTCGTTCTGCTCTAGAAGAAGGGTCTTCATCCCCCGCTTCTGCAACAGAGCCGCACAAGCGGAACCTCCCGGGCCTCCACCAACAACGATCACATCATATGTCTTCGGCATTTAAACCTCCTTATCCCATATCAATTTTGTCCTTGTTCAAGGGCTGACCCTACTATCCCTCTCGAACGCCCCGGTCTACGCATCCTTTCACGCTCCAAGTTAAGGACGGAAAGCGGGACATCCTTAAATACTTAAATATCTGTGCTTTCGATAAAGTTATTTGATTATTTAAGGACGTTTTACGCGGTTTGCTTTGAGTTCTCTTGATGGCCGAGCATCCTGTCGGTCTTCCGCGAGTCGTTATGCGGCGCGCTGCGCCACTGCAACTCGCCCTAGCTCGCGCCACATTATGCGAACGCGGATTACAGCAGCATCCATATGATGTCATCCTCAATTCGCGTTGCCGCAAGTACTACTGGATATCCCGCCTGTTGGATCCGTCGCACGGAGCTGCTGGCGCCGCTGATCATCCAGGGAACCTCGCGTCTCCGCTGCTGGATTTCCCACCGCTCACGCCATCACTGATTCAACCGCGGCAGCGATGTCACTGCGCTGAGGAAGACAACGTTCCTCGGCAATTCCCCCCGGGATGGGGATATTGGCGGCCGCGACCCGCTGGACCGGAGCCATCAGCGCGTCAAAGGCCCTCTCCGTGATCTGGGCGGAAATCTCGGCGGTCACCCCGCACCGCTTCGTATCCTCGTCCACAACCACCGCGCGTCCGGTTTTTCTCACGGATTCGATGATTGTGTCGATGTCGAGAGGCTCGAGAGTCCTGGGGTCGATGACCTCCACGCTGATGTTACCCTCAAGCTCCCGAGCAACATCCATGGACAACGAAACCATGTTGGACGTAGCCACTACGGTGACGTCGCTTCCGCCCCTCTTGATATCGGCCTTTCCGAAAGGAATGGTATACTCCTCATCGGGAACCTCGCCCACGGCCCCCATGAGCACCTTGTGATAGAAGAAGAACACGGGGTTGCTGTCGCGGATGGCGGTCTTCATCAACCCCTTGGCATCGTACGGTGTCGAGGGAAGGGCCAGCTTCAGTCCGGGCGTGTGCATGACGTAGGCATGCGGGCTCTCGGAGTGTTCGGCCCCGATCCTTAGCCCCCCTCCCGTAGCCGCCATAAATACCAGGGGAAGGTTGACCTTGCCACCGTGCATCGAACGCCACTTGGCGGCTTTGAGGAAGATCTCGTCGGCGGCGACGAACATGAAGTCCGCAAAGACGAAATCGCATATGGGACGATAGCCGGCCATGGCCGAGCCCACGGTGGCTCCGGCCAAGGCCGTTTCGGCGATGGTGGAATCCATGACCCGATCTGCACCGAACCTCTCTACCAGCCCATCGGTCACCATGAAGATATGAGCTTGAATGCTCTCACCGATGATGAAGACCCTCTCGTCCCGGTCCATTTCCTCTCTCAATGCTTCATTGATCGCCTGGATGTAGGATATCTGTCTCATCGGGTCACCTCCTCTGCCGGGTCCGCGTAGAGGAGGTCTTGAAGACGATCGACCTCGGGCAGCGGACTTTCGTTGGCAAACCGCTCCACCTCAACCATCTCCGCATCGATCTCCCTATCGATCCGGTCAATATCGGACTCCGTATACGTGTTCCCACTGATCAGCTTCTCTCTGAACAGCCTGATCGGGTCTCGTTTCTTCCAGGCGTCGATCTCCTCAGCCGGGCGCGGCCAGTGATGGACCATGTCGTTCAGACCCTCTCCGTGAGGCCGGTATCTATATGTTTTGCACTCGATGAGCGAAGGTCCGTCGCCGGCCCTGGCCCTTGCCACCGCGGTCTGGACCGCCTCATGGACGGCCAGCACATCCTGCCCGTCGACCACCACCCCGGGCATATCGTAGCTGACAGCCAGGTCAGCGATGTCCTTTCTGGGGAATGCATCTGCGATGGGCATGAACTGGCCATACCCGTTGTTTGAGCATACCCACACGACGGGCAGCTTCCACAGGGAAACCAGATTCATGGCCTCGTGAAGGGTCCCCCTATTTGAGGTGCCGTCCCCGAAGAAGCAGACCGCCACCTGCTGTCTTCCGTTCTTCTTGGCTGCCAGCCCCCACCCCACGGAGACTGAAAATCCGGACCCCAGGGTCATGCTGTAACCCAAAATTCCAACCTCCGGCTCGGCGTAGTGAACAGCCGATGTCCCCCCACAGGAGCCTGTGGCCTTGCCATAGTGCTCAGCCAGGAAGCCCTTCATGGAACCGCCCTTGGCCACAATGTATGCCAGCCCGTGGCCTCTGTGAGTAATGTATATGTAATCATCGTTTCTGAGAAACGTGCAGGCGCCAGCCGCCACGGCTTCTTCTCCCTGGCCACTGTGGAACATGAGCACCTTTGCTTCCTGAAATGCTGCGACCGTAAGTTCATCCAGCCTGCGTGCGCGTACCAGGTTCGTGTAGAGCTTGAGTAATTGCTCCTTATCCAGTTTCATTGCTTTCCTCCTTTCGACACTTGGCCACGGTTACCAAACCGTATACCCACCATCCATTATCAAATCATGCCCGGTGGTAAAACTGGAAGCATCCGAAGCGAGATACAGAACTCCCCCCACCATCTCCTCGGCCTCTCCTTGCCGGTGCATCGGGATCGTCGCGTTCTCGTGTTCCAGTATTTCCGGAATGTCCCGGACAACCTGAGTAATCGCTGTGGTGACGGGGCCTGGACTGATCAAGTTCACACAGATGTTGTATTCTGCCCATTCAATGGCCAGCGCCTTGGTCAGCTGCTTTACCCCGGCTTTGGCCGCACAGTAGCTGACCAAGGTGATACCGGTTGCCCAAGCCGGCATGTTGGGCACTGTGGTAGCGGCCGTGGAGGCGGTGTTGATGATTTTGCCATACCTCTGAGGAATCATATACTTGGCTTCTTCCCTGCAACAGTAGAATATCGAGTGGAGATCATTCGCGATAGTGTTGTGATAGATGTCGACGGACGCATCCTCGATAGTTTTGCCTCCCATTGACGTGGTGCCAGCATTGTTGAAGGCGATGTCGAGCCGGCCGAACTCATCCACCACTTGCCTCACCATATCCTCCACTTGCTTGATATCAGTGACATCGCAGTGGACGAAGAACGAACTGCGGCCTAGGGCTTTGATCTCCTGAACCGTTTCGCTCCCCATCTCATCTTTCAGATCGATGATGGCAACATCAGCACCCGCCTTCGCCATTCCGACGGCACAGGCTTTGCCGATGCCGCCGGCTGCTCCTGTAACCAGTGCTTTCCTTCCGGTCAAATCGAAAATAGATAAATCAGACATTTAAATCTCCCATGGTCGGTTAATCATACTCGTCTTTGGTTGGCGCAAGTCTATCCCGGAATGCGCGCTGCCGGTAATATTCGCCGGCAGGACGCCATTCACGCGTCAGAAAGCGTCCTTAAATACTTAAATATCTGTGCTTTCGAATAAAGTTGTTTGATTATTTATAGGATGTCCCGCTTTACGTCCTACATCTTGTCACGATTGGAGGTGCCATATTGGCATCTCCAATTGGCCAACTCTGGGAAACGTCCATTATAAAATTAGTAACTGCCAGTTTTGATCAAGTTTCAGATATACTGATGGACGCTACACTGTTTCATCAATATATAATTACCTGTTGGCATTAGTGTTTATCTCCAATTTACAAACCATACAGAAAAATCGTGTAATATTTGATAGCTGGGATGATTCTTATCGGCGCCCTCCAAATCTGCTAATGGCAATGTAAACTTTTTCCTATCTGAAATACGTTTAAGATTGACAAGTATTCCATAATTCTCATCAGGCTCATCATTGAATCCAATAATTTTATAGGTATCCATGAAGGATGGTCTGGATTTCCGCAGTTTCTTATGCGCTTTTTTGCTTCCGGGTCCGATAATATAATATTCTTCCAATTCGAAATACTCAATACCGGTAATCTCACAGTTGGTATCTATATTATCTTTGATATA
>JAFDJF010000185.1 GCA_019307645.1 Deltaproteobacteria bacterium | reverse complement strand
CTCAAATCACATCTCAGGCATCTGCCAGCCTCCGCAATCGCCTGGTCATTCGTAACCTCTTGCACCAATAGCGGATGTATCACCCTGGCCCGATCTGCAAACCCTTCATCCCTGCCGGTCCATAAACTCGGGATCTCAGTATCAATCAGTTCCTCTTCAATAATCCCTTCACCGCCTAGATATTGATCGATGGAACTTGCCGCTCTTCGGCCCATATCAATGGCGGAAATAACACCATAAGGACGCTCTAATTCAAGACATCCGGTGGGACAGACAGCCGTGCAAACACCACAGCCCACACATAGCTCCGGAGAAATCTCCGGATTGAAAGTAACCTCTCGATTAACACCCCTGCCCAAAAAATTTATGGCGCTTACACCTATTATTTCATCACACACACGGGCGCATAACCCACAAAGAATACAGAGCTCTCCTTCATCCCTGGCCCTGAGCATCGGCTTTTCTATGCCATATTCCCGAGCCAAAAAGCGTACCGCCTTAGCTTTGGGGGCACGAGCAAGAAGAAGCTCAATAAGCATTTTACGGACCTCTGTGATCTCCGGCGAGTCTGTCTTTACTACCAGACCCTCCTCCACAGGAAAAGTGCAGGAAGTAACCATTCTGGAAGGGCCCCCGGCACTTATTTCCACGACACAAAGCCGGCATGCCCCGAATGGCTTAAGCAAAGGGTGGTAACAGAGGGTCGGGATATATATATCCGCACTCCGCGCCGATTCGAGAATGGTTGTCCCCACATTGGCTTCAATACTCTGACCATCGATAGTCAAACGAATAATGCTATCCATCATGCTTATCACTCACTTTCCTCTAGGTCACACATTAAGCAGCGTTTAGCTTCCTCCACTGCCATCCCTTCATCAAAACCCATTTCTATCTCCTTAAAGTCTTTAAGCCGTTCGGCTAAGGACAAACAAGGCATTAAAACTCGATGTTTCTCTCCCTCTTCAAGTTCAGGGAGTGTTTCCAATTTTTCGGGTGGAGATAGTGTTTCATCAATAATCCCGCTTCCCCCTAGATATATATCTATGGAACTAGCCGCTCGCCGACCATCATTGATAGCCTCAATAACTGAAGCCGGACCAGTTACGGCGTCACCACCGGCAACCACACCTTCTCTATTTGTGGCCAGCGTATTGGGGTCAGTTAGAATCAGGTTGCCTTTGCCGATATCGATCCCCAGGTCAGAAGGAATCTCAGGTCTTTGACCGATAGCAACGATCATCATATCGAAGTCCATGCTGAATTCACTGCCCTCAACAGGCTGAGGTCGAGGTCTGCCACTCTTATCCTCGGCCCCGAGCTTCATGCGAATGCACTCTGCCCTAAGCATATTATCTTCCTGTTTCACCTTGGTGGGAACAACAAGAAATTGAATCTCCACTCCTTCTTGCTCTGCATCTTTTATTTCTTCATCGGTTGCCGGCATCTCATCCCTGGTGCGACGATAAAGGATGGAAACTTCTTTGGCGCCAAGGCGAAGGGCGACACGGGAGGCGTCTATTGCGGCGTTTCCGCCGCCAATCACTGCCACCTTTTTACCTACTTTAACATCTTTACCCAGATTCACATCTCGTAAAAATGAAACGCACCCGATTACACCCGGCAAACTCTCACCTTCGATACCCATATTAATATCGCTGTGAGCGCCGAGCGCTAAAATGGCAGCGTCATATCCGTCATTTAAAAGCTTATCTAAAGACTCCACCTTTTGATTCAATTCTATTTTTACTCCAAACTCTCTTATTACATCGATCTCCTTGTCGAGCACACTCTCCGGGAGCCGATACTTGGGAATCCCGTAACGCATCATTCCCCCGGGCTGAGGCATCGCCTCAAATACAGTAACCGAATGACCCAACTTGGCTAAGTAATAGGCCCCTGTAAGTCCGGCAGGACCTGAGCCCACAATAGCAATCCTCTTGCCGGTTTCAGGAACCGTATTCACCTTCTGTTTCCAAAATTCATCCTTTCCCTTCTCAACAGCAAAGCGTTTAAGCGCTCTTACGGCAATAGGATCATCTATTTCACCGCGCCGGCATCTAGTTTCACAAGGGTGGAAGCAGACAGAACCGCATACTGACGGGAATGGGATCTTCTCTCTGATTACTGCTAAAGCTTCATCATACATCCCCCTGCCAATAAACCGAATATAACGAGGCACATCTATTCCTGCGGGGCAGGTATGGCGGCAATTAGCTATCACTATCTTCTGACACACCAGGGCAGGGCAGCGCTTCTTCTCGATATGCTCTATATATTCGTCTCTAAAATAGCGGAGGGTGGTCAGTACCGGATTGGGGGCGGTTTGCCCCAAAGCGCACATTGACGCCTTTTTTACGGTCACCGCCAAACTCTCCAAAAGTTCAATGTCTCCCTCTTTCCCTCTCCCTTCTGTAATATCAGTCAATACATCGAGCATCTGTTGTATCCCCTCACGACAGGAGAGGCATTTTCCGCAGGATTCATCCGCAAGAAAGTCAAGAAAATACCTGGCCAGATCAACCATGCATGTATCTTCGTCCATGACGATCATTCCACCGGAGCCCATTATTGAACCCAATTTTGCAAGCTCATCGTAATCTACGGGGGTATCAAGAAGTTCCGCAGGTATACAGCCCCCGGAGGGGCCACCGGTCTGTACCGCCTTAAATTTCTTACCGCCGGGAATCCCGCCTCCTATCTTGTAGATAATATCTCTCAATGAAATACCCATTGGAACCTCTACGAGACCAGTATTATTCACCTTCCCAACAAGAGAAAAAATCTTGGTCCCTTTGCTCCCGGCAGTCCCGATAGAGGCAAACCTCTCGGCACCCTTATTGATAATAAAAGGGATGTTTGCCAATGTCTCCACATTGTTTATATTGGTGGGCTTCCCCCACAGACCGCTTACCGCAGGGTAGGGAGGTCTCTGCTTTGGTTCACCAGGTTTGCCCTCTAAAGAGGCAATCAAGGCGGTTTCCTCGCCGCAGACAAAGGCACCTCCGCCCCTTGCAACCCTCGCAGAAAAATCAAAGCCTGTGCCGAGGATATCAGTACCTAACAGGCCATATTCCTCGGCCTTGTCTATGGCTAGAGTTACATTTTTTATGGCTAAGGGGTATTCCTCTCGGACATAAAAGATCCCTTCACTGGCACCAATGGCATAAGCCCCGAGAATCAGGCCTTCCAGGACGCTATGCGGATTGCCCTCAATAATGGCTCTATCCATAAAGGCCCCTGGGTCTCCCTCATCACAATTGACAATAAAATACTTGGTTTCCCCCGGCGCTGCGCCGGCAATCCTCCATTTTTTGCCTGTCGGGAATCCGGCGCCTCCCCGTCCCCTGAGATTCGACTTCTCTACTTCATCCACCACCTGCTCAGGGGTCATGGTTGATAGGGCCTTTGCAAGGGCAGAATACCCACCAAGGGCAATACTGTCATCAATATTACGGGGGTCGAGTCTGGCATTGTTGCCTAGCAACCGTCTTCTCTGAAATTTATAAAAGGCGTTATCCTGTTCATAGACAGCCTTCTCTTTTGTGATCGGATCAACATAAAGAAGACGTTCGACTATCCCTCCCTTATTAGTCTGGGAAATGATCTCGCCTGCATCCTCCGGCTGGACCCCACAATAGCAAATTCCTTGAGGGTAGACGTTGACTAATGGCCCCTTCTCGCAAAAACCGGGACACCCCGTCTCTTTCAGCTCTGCTTTTTCCTCCAAACCCTGTTTCTTGAGCTCCTCTTTCAAGGTCTCTATCACTTTCTTGGCGCCCAACGGGATACAACCTGTACCGGCGCATATGGCTATAGTAGGTTTATCAGGGTCCCTTTTTGATGAAATTTCCTCTCTTAACTTTTCCAGTTCGGCAATAGAGTTTAATCTTGGCACTGATCTTTCCTCTTTTTAGTAACTGTTTACTTTTCCAAAAAGCTGCGCCTTCGGATTAGACTATTTCCTTAATACGCTCTCTAAATCCCGCTGGTAGCGGGATTCATTTAAAGAGAACGTATTCATGAAACACTCAAATCCGAACGGCAAAAACAAATGGTTTTTTCAAAAGGCTAACTTGTTACATTATTTATAATTTTTCAATACGTTGGGTACCATCTCAGGCGACATTTTCCCGTGATATTCGTCATCCACCGTAATTATGGGGCCTAAGGCGCAACATCCGAGACAGTTTACCTTCTCTAAGCTAAATTTCATGTCTTCGGTTGTCTCTCCTTCCTCTATTCCCAAAGTTCGGCGTACCCTTTTCATGACCTTCATCCCTCCCCGCACATGACAGGCAGTGCCCAAGCAGGCCTTAACAATGTGTTCTCCCCGAGGAACAAGGCTCAGCGCCTTAAAGAAACTGGCAACCCGGTAGACCTGGGTTATTGGCATATCAAGTCTGTCACTGACCAGTCTCACCGTTTCAGGGGGAAGCCAGTTATACTGCTTCTGCACGTCCAGCAATATCTGGATGAGGGAACTCCCGTCCATCCTGCTCTTCTCCTCTTTACCATGGCCGGCCCCCTCACCACGTCTCCACCTGCAAAAACACCCTTGTTAGCAGTAGCCAACGTCTTGGGATCAACATCAATTGCCACCTGTTCACCTTTCTGAAGACCCCACTTTTTTATCATATCAGGTTCTTCAACAAAGGCCTGGTTGAATTTCTTCTGGGAAGCGCCAACAGCAATAAATACTGCATCAAATCCCTTTTCAGACAAATCATCTATCGACTCCACCTTTGTGTTCAGCTCTATGTTAACCCCTGCGTCCATGATTACTTTTATTTCATCATCGAGCACTGGCCGTGGAAGTTTATTATCGGATATTCCTGTCCGCATCATCCCACCGGCCTCCGGCATGGCCTCAAGAATAGTTACTGAATGCCCGAGTTTTGTCAGATAATACGCGGCTGTAAGCCCAGCAGGACCCGAACCGATAACCGCCACCTTTTTTCCAGTAGAAGCGGCTGACTTAGATTTTTCTTCCCATAAATGGGTATCATTCCTGGCAGCCGAAGACTTGAGGGCGCAAATGGAAACGGGTTCGTTTAATTCACCACGCCGACATACGGTTTCACAGGGGTGATAACAGACATGTCCCAAGACCCCTGGAAAAGGGACCTTCTCCCGGATCACTGCTACTGCCTCGCCAAATTTCTCCTCGGCAATAAGACGGGTATACCGGGGAATGTCGATTCCGGCAGGACACGTGTTTTTGCACGGAATGAGATAGTTCTCACGTTCTCCCACGCCGGCAACATTGTCCGTGAGCGCCCCGGTCGGGCAAACCTCGATGCAGTACCCACAAAACCGGCACCCGGATTCTGTAAGCGTTGCGGCCTTGCTGCCAACCAGCACCCGTCCGCCCTCCATCACAAATCCCAGCGCATCCGCTCCCTTGACCTCCCTGCACACCCGCACACAGCGGAGGCATCCGATACACAGATTGTAATCCCTTACAAGGAAGGGTTCGTCTTCAATAACGGGCAGCTCCAGAGGCTTATAGGGCGGGAGCCCCTTTTCCGTACCGATAAATGCAGAAACGCTCTGAAGTTCACACTTACCGAAATTATCACAGCACCTCTCCGGTTCAGGAATATTTGACGAACAATTTATTCGGTCGCATCCCGCGGACTGGGCACAGAGCAGGCAGGCGTGCGGATGCCTCTCCAACAGCACGGCCAAAGCCGTTTGTCTGGCCTCCTTCAGCCCGTCTGAATCGGTTGTTATCACGAGCCCATCTTCCACCGGGGTCTTGCAGGCCTTAACAGGGCCTTCTTGCCCCTCGATCTCAACCAGACACAGTCCACACCCCTCAAAGGTTGTGCCCACGTCCGACCTGTGGGCTACGCCTCCTATGTAAACCGCTTCGATGGACGTCACCTCTTCTGAAAGGGATTCCAGCTGGGGATGGCCGCAAAGATGGGGGATATACACGTCTGCCTCAAAAGAGGCCGCAAGGATGCTCTTGACACCCTCGACCTCTATTTTCTGGCCGTCAATCGTTATATTTGCCATAATCTTCTACTTTTTCATTTTCTTTTCATAAAGTACCTTGCCGAAAAGCGCCGCACCAATGGCGCCTGCCAGCTGGTAATCCACGTCTGTTTTCAATGATTTTAGTCCAAGGTGGCCTTCAAGCCTCTCCACGATACCGCGGTTTTTGGCAATTCCCCCTGTAATCACAAAGTCCTCAACCACGTCAACTTCCTTAATCATGGTAAAAACACGGTAGGACATGGCTGAACAATAGGCTGCCAAGGCCTTGTTAACCGAGTACCCTTTTTTCAGAAGGCCAAGCATCTCGGCCTTTGCAAACAAAACGCACGTGGTACTGACCGGATCAGGTTCTTTATCCACATCAAAAGACCTGTCGCCTACCTCCACAATCGGCACCTGCAAAAGGTCTGCAATAACCTCCATTCCACGGCCTGTCCCTGCCGCGCATTTCTCATTCATGAGGAAGTTCAGGACCTTTCCCCTTTCATCGCATCTGATGGCCTTCAGGTCCTGACCGCCCATATCCATAACCGTCCGTACTGACGGTCCGTACATGAAATTGGCCCCGCGTGCATGACAAGCGATCTCGGTAATAGCCTTGTTGGAAAAAGGCACCTTCACACGGCCGTAGCCTGTGCCCACCGTGAAAGTTATGTCCTCGATCTTCATGCCGTCTGTCGCCTCAAGTGCCCAGTTCATAACGTTTAGTGCACTTTCAGGACTGTTATAGCCGGTCCTTGTGTTTGCAGAGGCAAAAAGCTCACCGTCCACCATAACCACCGCCTGTGAGCTGACAGATCCCACATCACATCCTGCGCTTATGACCTTGCCTGCCCGCCAGTCAATATCCTTGTTTGCCCAGTTGGTCTCATCCCAACGCCAGAATTCTTTTTTTTCTTCTTCAGCCATTATTTATATCCTCCAAAAAACCTTTTCTATTTGCTGTCTGCTGCGGTAAGAGCAGCCCCATAGGCCGCTATGAATTCGATATTGTCAGGGAGCAATACCTCATCGAGTTCAAGGGCTTCCTTCAGTGCCCTCTGAATCCCCGCACCCTTGGCAGCTCCGCCAATAAAAGCCACCTTCGGATCCACAACAACGCGTCTGGCCATGGATGCAAGTCTGTCCGAAACGCCGTCACAGACCGCCTTACAGATATCAGGCCGTGGGGTCTCCTCATGGACCAGGGAAACCACCTCTGACTCGGCAAATACGGCGCATTGTGCATTAATTGGTATATCCTTCTCAGATTTGAGGGACATCTCGTTGAACTCTTCGATGCTTACCTGCATGGCCCTTGACATGGCCTCCATAAAGGCGCCTGCGCCTGCAGCACACTTTTCATTGACTGCAAAGTCAGGGACCTTGCCGTTCGCATCCACTTTTATGGCTCTTCCTTCTTCTGCTCCGACATCGAGAACGGTTCTCACGTCCGGGTCAATCTCGTGAATGCCCCTGGCATCGGCGGTCACCACGCTCATTTCTTTATCATAGCCTTTGACCTCCCGCAACCTCGCGCCTGTTGCCACAGTCTTTTCAATATCATCACGGGTAATACCCGCCTCTTTAAGGGACGCATCCCACGCCTCATCCCAGGCTCCTTCGACCTCCAGACCCGCGGTCACGATCCCCTTACCTATAATATCACCGTCTTTCAGGATAACGACCTTAACGGTCTTTGATCCTACGTCTGCTCCTGCTGTTATCATGGAAAATTCCTCCTTCCTTGAAAATCATTAAAAAACACTTATTCTTCTGACAGTTTCTTAAGGTCCACCGTCTCCATAAAGGTGTCAATCTTGTCTATCGTCCTTTCAAGATCGAATTCGCGTTCATCGGCCAGATTACCCTCATACGTAAGAGCCGGGATGCCCTTGTCTGCCAGGTATCTCCTGAGTTCCATCTGACCCACTGCGGTTCCTTCGCATCCACGGTTCAAGTGGATCATCATTGCATCTATCTTCCAGTTGTCGATAATATCCTGTACCCTCTTGTGTTTTCCACGACCAGAGTACCTGAGAGACCTCAAGAGGGTATGATAGGCCAGGTACCACTCAGCATACCATTCACATGCCTCCTCCCTGGTGGACAGCGTAACACCCGCTTCTTTCGGTGGCTTTGCGGGCAGATATCTGTCCTGCTCAGCGTCATATGCCCAACCGCCTGACAGGCTGAAGGAATAGTGCGCTCCGATTGAAACAGCCCCGAACTCCTCAAGATACCGGAAGATCCCAAGGCTGTGCCAGGGTGGCTGGCTATCGTGGATCATCCTGAAGCGCTCATTTTCAAATGCGGCAATGCCCCTGTCGGCCCGGTCCTTCAACTCATCCAACAGCACCTTGTAAAATTCAACCGCCGCTTTTTGCTGCCTCATCAAAACAGCAATAATGTAGAGAGAAAACATCATTTTCTCATCCATTACAGCGGGGATGGACTGGTTTACCATGCAACACTCTGCCCAGAGGTTGGTGGACTCGCATTCCCAGTTCACTGCATTGATGAATTTCTCGTCATCAAATGTCTTGCCCGTCTGCTTTTCCATCCACTCGATGACCTCCAGCATCTGATCCTTCATGTAGGTTCTTTTAAGCGTTTTGCTCTCTTCGCTCTCGTTTTCCGTCTCCCACTCATAAGGGATATAGTCAACGACTTCATAAGGAACGCCTTCAATGTCACTCATGATCTGATACCATTTACCATGGGTGTCACAGATATGTGTCTGAAGGTTAAATGTAGGAACAGGATATTTCCCGCCGAAGACAAACTTGTCCGCCAGCAACGACCCGATACCGATACGCATATACGCACACATATCCCTGGGATAACTGGCGGCCTCTGAAGTCTCCATCAATCCCCTGTTCCAACTGGAATCCTTGATACCGGCAAATGTGCAGCTTGCACCATAGGGCTCACCCCCCAGAAAATCCATATCAAAACCAGCCGGGATGGCAAGGGCGCTCTCCGTACCGCCGGCAACAATCATGGTCCCTTCATCTCTTGCCTTTTGAATGCCCTCATAGACACTCAGTCTTAATTCCTTGGCCTTACCCCAGCACTTCAGAGGTTCAGTCTTATATATTCCCATATTCGGCCTCCATATATTTTTATTTTGATTTCTGTCTATTATCTACAACCATTAAAACAAATCTTCCGACCCTAAGGTTTCAAGGAATGCCTCCACCCTGATCCTGAACGGGCCGATCGGTACGGTCACGTCAAATTCCAGATAAAGGGTGGAGAAACCAGCCTCTTCCAGAGCCTTATTCACGGCCACCTTGTCCAGCTCGTGGGGATCACAGAACTTCTGCTGAATAATGATTACTCCTGCGACATCCCATTCCCTGGCCAGCCCTTGAATATGAGGGATGCGGCTCCTCCTGGGCATATCCTTGATGGGGCACGGCGGTCTCTTAAGATATCTGTCTGCAATGACGCTCATAAGATCATCGCCGGGCTCTGTTGTATTCCAGAAATACCTTGAACCCGTGCAGTGGTCATCAATAACAATAGAAGCGCCCACATCTTCGACCATGGTGAGGAATTTAACGTCATCATTTTCACTTCCCAGGATCATCAAACGAATTCCAGGATCATCCATTGCCTTTCTGCCCGGCAGTTCATTCTTGAGCACGCCCGCTATAATTTTGTTGACCTCAACCTTGTCATACATCTGTGAGGCGCACACCATTAACATGGAATCAACGCCTGATATGGGCGGATCTTCCACTTTACGGGTCTCATACACTTCACGCATGAGCCGACGGTTTTCGTCAACGATCTCGATTCCTCTCTTAAGATCATCATCCGTAATCGTATTGCCGGTCCATTCTTCAATCTGTTTTTTGAACAGGCCCAATATGCCCGAGTAATAAGGCAGGGCCTGTTTACACTGCAACTTGTTTGGCATGGGAATAAAGAAATTTTCCACCCCTTTGTGCAGGACCATGCTCTCAAATGCCTGATTGAGGTGTTTGCAGGTATGGGTAATGCCGATGGCATCGCAGTAGTCATACTTTCCGAGGAGCCCCTGGGCCAGGACGTCCCGGCAGAACGGGCAGAACATACCCAGGATATGGGGCTCTGTAACATTCTGAGGTTCATGACCGCCCAGCATCCTTACAGGAAGGACATTGGCCGCATACAGGATCTCTTCGGGCATATAGCTGCACATATACCCCATGACTTTCCAGTCCGGATTTTTTTCCTTCCACTCCTGCATATATGTGTGCCTGTTGTCACAAGGTCAAGGAAGATCAAAATTTTAACCGCAGGAATATATGTAATATTTTGAGGATTAAAATTTTTTTCTGACGCAGAGATTGACGAAAAAGACAGTTTTCGTTCGGGCACTAGTTAAGGGTCCTTTCAAGTTTCACATGGACCCTTCCATAAATAGAAAACAAATTATGCCCACCTTCCGATTGCGAGTGTGCAGGCTGTTAGAATTAATCAGTTGCCGGTGTAAGAAGGCTTCCTTTTTTCCAGAAACGATGCCACACCTTCCTTTTTGTCTTCGCTTGCAAGGGCCAGGTTGGCAGCAAGGGCCTCAAGGACAAGCCCGGTCTCGAGATCAACGGCTGAACCGAACTTTGTGGCGATCATAGCAAATTTTATTGCCAGCGGCGCCTTTGTGGCGATCTTCCTGGCAACCTTCATTGCAGTGTCCATAAGCTCTTCAGGCTTTGCCACCTGATTGACCAGTCCCAGCTCAAGCGCCCTGTCGGCAGTCATGTTTTCCCCTGTGAGCATGGCCCACATGGCCTGACTCGTCCCAATAATTCGTGCCAACCTCTGTGTTCCACCATAGCCGGGGATAACACCCAGACCAATTTCAGGCAGGCCAAACAGCGCATTTTCGCCCGCGATCCTGAACGTACAGCCCATGGCCAGCTCACATCCGCCTCCCAGAGCCATACCGTTTACGGCTGCAATGGTGGGAACATTAAGGGCCTCAAGATCCCTGAAAATCTTGGCTCCCCTTCTGATGAAATCGTAGCTTTCCTTCAGACCCAGTTCAGTAAACTCGGAGATATCAGCGCCTGCCACAAATGCCTTGTCTCCTGCTCCGGTAATGATCAATGCCCTGATGGAATCATCACCGTGAACCCGGGCTATGGCATCCTGGATTTCATCCATGGTTTGAAAGTTCAGGGCGTTCATTTTTTTGGGCCGATTGACCGTTAAAACCGCAATGCCATCTTTAACCTCAAAAAGTATTTTTTCGTAATCCATATTTCCCCTCCCTATATTTATTTAATGAGTATTAAAATTTTGTGTAAAACAACGTTAGGGTTTATTTAAATTTCTCCGGGCCTGCCATTGCATCCCCTGCAAAATAACACGCCTTGGAGACCTCAAATTCATATTCAAAGGCCTCGGACACATCGGCCCCCACATCAATGGCCTTTTTGGCCTGTCTGACAGCCAAGGGAGAATTATTGGCGATCTCGGTTGCCAATCTTTTCGTTTCCTTCTGCAACTCCTCAGGAGGAACGACCTTGTTGAATATTCCCATCTGCACCGCCTCTTCAGCCTCAACGACCCTTCCGGTAAAAATCAGCTCTTTTGCCCTGCCGATTCCCACGATCATCCTCAAACGCTGGCAGCCGCCGCAGGCGGGGATCATACCCCACCGGATCTCTGACTGGGAAAACTTTGCAGTGGAAGATGCGATCCTGATATCACAGGCCAGGGCCACTTCAGCGCCGCCGCCGAATGCCACCCCGTTTACAGCTGCAATCGCGGGTTTTGGAAAATTGCCTAAGGTGTTAAAAAAGGGTCTGATAACTTTTTCTCTGTAGGGTTGAATCTCATCTTTCGGCATTGCTGCCCGCTCTTTAAGATCGATCCCTGCACAAAAGGCCTTTTCACCCTCACCGGTGATCACAACGACCCTGACACTGTCATCAAACTCCATTTTTTCCAGTTCTTCCCGCAAAGACACAAAAACAGCCCGGCTCAAAGAGTTTGACTGCTTGGGGCGGTTTATGGATATATATGCAACGTTGTCTTCTACCTTTATATTCAGGACATCCTGTTCGATCATTTTTCTCTCTCAATTAAATCAGTTTTAAGGGTTCGCGCTTCATCAACCCGTCAAACAAAAGTTTCGTAAGCTCATCCGATATGTTCTGCATGGGGAGCCTGCCGTTGTCCCGATACCAGTGGTATACCCAGAGCATGGCACCGAGCACGCCAAAGGCTGCCACCGTATGATCAATGGGATTGATCCTGTCTATATCCTCCATCTCACTTATCTTGTCGCGGAAAAGCTTAAAGATCTCTCGGTGCTGTCTGTTGCACAATTCTCTTAGGTCTTCAGGTAACTGGTAGAGTTCATCTATGAAGATCGCAATCTCTTTTCGCATTCCGCCGTCGCTGAAAAGATACAGCATGCTGGATATCATCTGTCTCAGACATTCAACCGGGTCATCGTATTTTTCTATGGCCTTGTTCAGCGAAGCCAGTACCTTATCACCCGCATTTTTAATGATATTGAAAAGGATCTCTTCTTTGTTGGAAAAATGATTATAGATGGCGGAACTGGTCATCCCGACTTTCCCAACCAGCTGCCTGGTTGAAGCCTTCGTGAACCCATGTTCATAAAAAAGCTCAATCGCCTCTTCAATAATTTTCTCTTTTGTTCCTTTACCTTTCATCGATATTGTGACAATAGTATTGTGTTCTATAAATGGTTAGATCGTATCCATCCGGAAATGAATATTTCCGGATGGAGCAATTAGCCTTTAGCAATTAGGCATTAGCTTAACTTATTGTTAATTCAAGTTTTTTCCAACAACTAAAAGCTAACAGCGCTCATTCATAAATGTTATTTATGGATGAACACCAGCTCACTGATAAAATGCGTATAATAGGACTGCTGTTTTTTCAGGTTTGTTCTGATCAGCCCATCCACAAAAAAAGTAAAAAGAGCACCCTGAATTCCATGGTGCCTAATCAATGTGAACGAGCGCTTGTTTTTATATTATTTATTATGCGCCCTGTCAAGAAAAAAAAAGCCCTTTTTTTGGGCTGCAAACCGACAAAGCATCCAGTCGAAATTTGCACTGCGGGCACGATGCAGGCTCAAAAAAGGGCTTCTAGCAACCTATTAAAATCAATTAAAATCCGGTAGTTATGCGAGGGATCAGATGCTTCTGACACTGATCCAGGAAATATTCATCCGTCATGCCAGCAATAAAATCTCGGACGATGCCCACCGGTGGGGTCTTTTCCCCATATCCCGCAGACATGCCGTCAAGGAACCCGCTAAAAATATCAGAGCCCAGGTTCTCTGTTTCGATATCATTGAGGTATTTTTCGAAAAGCAGTTGAAACATCAGTTTGACCTTATCTGTCTGTTTTTTGACCTTCTTATTTTTGTAAATTCGCTCTTCATTGAATCCTTTGAGTCTTTTCAAGGCATCTCCCACCTTGTCGCTAAAACATACGTATGTCCTGTCCAGACTATTTCCGATAAGATCTTCCACAAGGCTATAGACGATGTCCCCGTTTGTCTCGCCCAGGATCTTTTTGCAATCTTCGGGGATATCACCCCTTTCTATCAAGCCGAGTCTGATAGCGTCTTCGATATCCCGGCCAACATAGCTTACTGTGTCAGACATCCTGACAACACATCCCTCCAGGGTCATGGGCCATAAATCCAGGGAGGGGTCATCCCCTTTCCGTCTCATTTCCTCATCCAGAGTATCAAAACTCTTATCTTTCTGCGGTTCCAGCGCCTGAGAATGAAGCTCCCCATCATGGGTCAGAATGCCGTCAAGGACCTGCAAGGAAAGATTCCATCCCTTCCCTTTCCGTTCTATTTCCTGAAGGAACCTAACACTTTGAATATTATGGAAAAATTTACCAGCGCCATGAACCTCACAAAGGTCGGAAAGAATTCTCTCCCCATCGTGTCCGAAGGGCGTGTGCCCGATGTCATGCCCAAGCGCTATGGCCTCGATCAAATCTTCATTGAGTCTCAGGAGACGCCCCACAGTCCGTGCAATCTTGGAAACCAGTTGCACATGCAAAACACGGTGGGTGATATGGTCATTTTTTATGAGATAGAATACCTGGGTCTTGTCTATATAGCGGGAATAGGCCAGAGAATGTAGTATCCGGTCTGTGTCAACAGAGAAGTTCTGTCTGTGCCCCCTTGCTATCTCGTCATCCGCTATTCTCCGTATTGCGTGACGGCTCAGGGATGCCATGGGAGAGAGCCTGGATTCCTCGTTATCGTCA
>JAFDJF010000184.1 GCA_019307645.1 Deltaproteobacteria bacterium | reverse complement strand
ATTTCTATCCCTGATGAAGATGCCGAAAAGATCGTGACGGTTCAGAACGCCATAGACTACATCAAGAACGCTATGGGAGACTAATATCGCTTCTTTGAGACAGGGAGCCTGCGGGTCGCTCCGGAATTCTGGGAGACGGACAAGCAGGAGTCCCTGACGTTGCGCTAAAATGTTTGATTTCATAACAGGGCGGGACCAAGTTTAAAAAATTACGATTAATAAGGAGCAGTAACATGACCAGAAGGGTTGTGGTTACAGGTCTGGGAATGGTCACTCCACTGGGCACGGGTGTTGAGAACAACTGGGAGGCAGTTTGTTCTGGGAAATCAGGGATTGGTCCAGTTACAAAATTTGATGTTGCTGATTTTCCATCAAAGATAGCTGGAGAGGTAACAGATTTCGAGCCGGGAGACTTTTTAGAAAAGCAGCAGATACGGCGGTTCGATGAGTTCATCCATTATGGTATTGCTGCCGCCAGAATGGCCATGGAGGATTCCGGTCTGAAGATTGGCGAAAATAATGCCCATCGGGTCGGTTGCGTAACTGGTACCGGCCTGGGGGGGTTAACCATGCTGGAACATTTTCATGGGGTCCTCATGGAAAAAGGCCCTCGCAAAATCAGTCCTTTTTTTATTCCCGGTATTATCGTAAACATGGTGCCCGGCCAGATTGCCATTGAATATGGCGCAAGGGGTCCCAATCTGTCGACCGTGACCGCTTGTGCAGCTGGTACTCATGCTGTTGGAGAGGCCTTCAGGATGATCCGGGAAGGCATTTCTGACGCCATCATTACGGGTGGTGCTGAGGCAACCATTACACCGCTGGCATTTGGCGGTTTTTGCTCCATGCGCGCCCTTTCAACCAGCAAAAATGACGAACCTGAGAAAGCTTCAAGGCCATTTGACCTTGACCGTGATGGGTTTATTATGGGTGAAGGCGCGGGCATATTGATTCTTGAAGAGATGGAACATGCTGTTGATAGGGGTGCCGATATTTATGCCGAAGTCGTGGGATATGGACTGACAGGTGATGCCTATCATGTATCTGCTCCGGACCCTGAGGGCGTCGGCGCAGTGGGCTGTATGCAAATGGCTCTTGATTATGGCGGGTTAAGACCTGAAGAGCTGGATTACATTAATGCCCACGGCACGTCTACAAAACTAAACGACCTCGCAGAAAATAAGGCCATCAAGGCTGTGTTTGGAAAGCATGCCCACAAGCTTGCAATAAGCTCCACGAAATCAATGACGGGTCATCTTCTTGGAGCTACTGGAGGAGTTGAGGCCATTTTTTCCGTACTCACCATCAAACAAGGCGTTATTCCTCCCACGATAAACTACGAAACCCCTGATCCTGATTGTGATCTGGATTATGTTCCAAATGAGGCCAGACAGGCAAAGGTGAGAACCGCATTGTCAAGTTCATTTGGTTTTGGCGGAACAAATGCCTGCCTGATTTTTAAGGCATATGAGCCCTGATTTTGCGCTTTCTGCCTGGAGAAAATCAATACTGGCGGTCTATTGCCTAGGAGGCTGTCTGAGAATGCCCTTTTCCCCAAACTCTTCGTCATGCCCGAAAAAATTATCCTCGGAATATAAACTATATGCCTGTGGTAATTTTTTCGGGCATTCCTCGATTTTGGAAAAAATTGCTATTCTCGGACAGCCTCCTGGGGAGCCTGTTTCAAAACGTTTCAGTTTGGTCAAGGTCAAGTCGAAGATCCCGGACTATGAGCGGGGGTGGGCGAAAATTTTAACCGCAGGCGCCACGAAGTAAGTGCCCTTGGGGTGAATACATGAAGTATTTTGAGGATTAAAATTTGAGCCCAACGCTGAGATTGGCCAAAATGGGATGTTTTGAAAATGGCTCTGGGGAGAATTTGTATGGAGGTTATAATAGGTTCGGATCATGCCGGATTTGACCTGAAGGAGAGATGCAAATCACATTTGGAAAGTCTGGACGGCTTTAGCGTTCAAGATATTGGGGTATTCAACAAAGACTCATCCAATTATCCGGAAGTGGCACATAAACTTGCCCGTGCCGTGGCTGAGGGAGAATACAGCCGTGGAATTTTGATTTGTGGATCAGGCCTGGGAATGAGCATGGTAGCCAATCGCCATAAAGGAGTGCGCGCGGCCCTTTGCCACAACCTTTATTTGGCCCGAATGGCTCGAATGCATAATGATGCCAATATCCTGGTCATGGGAGAACGGGTGATTGGGTGGGGACTCGCACTTGAAATGGTTGATGTTTTTATGGAAACGCCATTCGAGGGTGGCCGCCATAAGTTGAGACGGGATCAAATCGATTCATGACGTTTCAAAACTTCTACTATACTGATACTGGTTAAGGGATAGAGTTTGGAGGAAACAACACTAAAAGAGTTAGACCCTGAGGTCTACGGGGCGATTCAGTCAGAAATTGAGCGGGAGAAGCATAATCTCCTGATGATTGCCTCGGAGAACTACGCCAGCCCCGCGGTAATCGATGCCCAGGCAAACGTGATGACCAACAAATATGCCGAAGGTTATCCCGGCGCCAGGTATTACGGCGGATGTGAGTATGTCGATGTGGTTGAAAGACTGGCGATTGAACGGGCCAAGAAGCTGTTTGGGGCGGAGCACGCAAATGTCCAACCCCACTGTGGCTCTCAGGCAAACATGGCTGTTTACCTGTCTTTTTTCAAGCCAGGGGACGTGATCTTGGGCATGGATTTATCCCATGGAGGGCATCTTACCCACGGCAGTTCAGTGAGTTTTTCAGGCACAATGTTTAAGTCTGTCTCATACGGACTGGATCCGAAAACGCAACGTATCGACTATGACCAGATGCGGGATCTGGCAAAGAAGTATAAACCCAAGGTGATTGTTTCCGGTGCCAGCGCCTATCCAAGAATCATCGATTTTCAATTGTTCAGGGAAATCGCCCATGAAAATGGTGCATATATGATGGCTGACATGGCCCATATCGCCGGTCTGGTGGCTGTGGGCATTCATCCTTCCCCTGTTGGGGTTGCCGACTTCGTCACTACGACCACCCATAAGACCTTAAGGGGTCCCAGGGGTGGTCTGATACTGTCTGAAAAAAAATACGCTGAAAAGCTGGACAGGGCAGTGTTTCCCGGAATTCAGGGTGGGCCGCTGATGCATATCATCGCAGCCAAAGCCGTCGCCTTTGGAGAGGCTTTGAAGCCGGAATTTGCCGTTTATCAGAAACAGGTGGTCGCTAACGCAAAAATTCTGGCAGAAGAACTCGTGAATCTGGGTTTTGATCTGGTAACCGGAGGGACGGATAACCACCTCATCTTAATAGATTTAACAGAACGAGGAATTACCGGTCGGGACGCTGAAACAGCCCTGGTCAAAGCGGGTATTGTCGCGAACAAAAATACCATACCCTTTGACAAGAGGGGACCAAAGGTGACCAGCGGGCTTAGACTGGGGACTCCTGCACTGACCACAAGAGGGATGCAGAAGAGCGAAATGAAAATAATTGCGGGATTGATCAAAAAGACGTTAGAAAACCCTAAGTCTGAAAGGTCATTAAGGGAGGTCCAGGCGACCGTTTCTGAACTTTGCAGCGGTTTTCCAATCTACCAGAACCTTGACAAGGAGTCTTAGTTGTCCAGACCTTCGTGGTCCGAGTATTTTATGTCAATTACCAGGGCGGTGGCCAAAAGATCCACTTGCCTTCGGCGCGAGGTGGGGGCTATCCTGGTGAGGGATAAAAGGATCCTGTCTACAGGCTATAACGGAGCACCTGCACGCCTCAGACATTGTGACGAGGTTGGATGTTTGAGACAGGAGAGCGCTGTCCCCTCCGGAGAGAGACATGAACTCTGCCGGGGTCTTCATGCGGAACAGAATGCGATTATCCAGGCAGCCTATCATGGAATTTCTATTTTGGGCGCAACCCTTTACTGTACGAACAAGCCCTGTGTGATATGCTCGAAAATGATCATCAACGCAGGAATCAGAAAAATCATTTATGAAGAGGGTTATAATGATGCTTTAGCTGAACAGATGTTAACTGAAGCAGGTATCGAGGAGGAGAGGTTTGTCCCATGAAATGCCCATACTGTACAAAAATAGACAACAAGGTGATTGACTCCCGACTCAGCAAAGATGGCAGGATGATAAGAAGGCGTCGGGAATGCGTGGAATGTGGCAGACGGTTCACCACGTATGAAAAACTGGAAGATGTCCTTCCTATGGTCGTCAAAAAAGACGGCAGACGAGAACCTTTCAATCGTGAGAAAATAATCGGCGGAATCCGACTGGCCTGCCGAAAGCGGCCGATCAGTATGGCCAAAATCGAGGAATTTGTTGACTCTCTGGAGGTCTATTTCCAGGAACTGGGGAAAAAAGAGACCGACAGCACAGAGATCGGTGAAAGGGTCATCAATGAGCTTAAAGAGTGGGACGAAATTGCCTACGTGCGCTTTGCATCTGTTTACAGACAATTTAAAGACATAGGCCAATTTATGGCGGAACTGGAGGAGATCCTCAAGGCCAAAAAAGAAATCGGTAACCCATAGACAACCGAAGCGTCGAAGAGGCTAAGCGAACCCTAAAGGTCGAAGAGTCAAAGAGTGGCCCTAACTCTTCGTCCCTTCGACTTTTTGATTTTGTAATGTGACCACGGATGAGTGAAAATTTGGATAAAACAGATTCCCGGTTTATGAGGGAGGCCTTGCGCGAGGCCCGGAAGGGGTTGGGCCGAACTTCACCAAATCCTGCTGTGGGTGCAGTGGTTGTTAAAAACGGTCAAATCATTGCGAGAGGCTACCATAAGAAGGCGGGCTTACCCCATGCAGAGGTGGAGGCTTTGAACAAACTCGGGGGAAATGCCCCGGGATGTACCTTTTATATCACACTGGAACCCTGCAACCACCATGGAAGAACCCCGCCATGCTCAGAGGCCGTTTTAAAGAGCGGTATAATCAGGGTGGTCGTGGGCATGAAGGACCCCAATCCCGATGTTTTGGGTGGGGGGTGCGAATTTCTTAAAAAAAACGGAATTGAAGTCAAGACCGGTATTTTAGAAACGGAATGCCGCTACCTTAATGAAGCCTTCCTCAAGTATGTTCTCACAAGACGCCCTTTTGTTATCGCCAAATCGGCCATAACCCTGGACGGATGGACAGGTACGGCCACAGGGCACTCCAAATGGATTACTAACGAAAAATCCAGACAGTTTGTTCACAGGTTAAGAGATCAGGTTGATGCCGTGATGGTCGGTGTTGGAACGGTACTGGCGGATGACCCTCAGTTGACCACTCGCATCAAGCATGGCCGTGGCAGGGACCCTTTGCGAATTGTGCTGGATACCCATTTAAAGACGCCGGTGGATGCAAAAATTGTTAACCATGACTCTTCCGCAAGTACCCTGATTGCTGTTGGTGCGGATGTTCTTCCTGAGGCCATGGAAAGGTACAGCAACAAGGGTGTTTTGCCTCTTGCCTGTCCCACCAGAGACGGCAGGATTGACTTACCTGCGTTAATGGATATACTATCAAAGAAATCAGTGACTAGCATCCTTGTGGAGGGGGGCTCGTCAGTGATGGGCTCTTTACTTCGGGAAAGGCTTGTTGACAAATATTACATTTTTGAAGCGCCTAAAATTCTGGGAGGGGACGATGGTATCCCCATGGTGGCGGGTAAAGGGCCGAAGAAGATGGATCAGAGCCTGATTCTGAAAAATGTTCAGGTCAAGCGGTTTGGAGAAGATATCCTGGTTGTAGGATATCCGGATTACTAGGGGCTCGCGTAAAAAATAAATTCACATTTTTTGCGCGAGCCCTAAGGTTGACGGTTTCGTAAAATGTTCAAGATCAAGGCTTGCAAATCCTGAGGAATGAGGCGTAGTTACTTTACGCCGCAGTGACGAAGGATGCAGCGTAACGCAGATATTGGACTTTTTA
>JAFDJF010000183.1 GCA_019307645.1 Deltaproteobacteria bacterium | reverse complement strand
TCTTAGGTTTTATGTTAAGAAATTCAAGAAAAAACCTGACCTGCTCCGATGATTAACCTTCATTACTTAGGGTTCGCGCCAAGAATGTGAAGTTATTTTTGCGCGAGCCCTTACTGTGCGATTTATCCTATTGTATTATGCTTGAAGTTTTCTGAGCAGCAATTATAATTATCCATAAGAGAATGTAGGATATTAAGTTCATAACAAAAGTGTTTCAGGAGGAGAAAATATGGAACAACATTCCATCGCAAGGCCAAGATCAGAGGCCCTGGTCAATGATTTTGTCAGAAGTGTTTACAACTGGATGGCTGTCGGGCTTGCCCTGACCGGAGGCATGGCCTTTTATGTCGCTAATAACCAGAGTATACTAAGCGTTATCAGCAGCCCGCTTATCCAAATCGTGCTTTTTGTGGCGATCATTGGCCTGGTGGTGTCAATCAGCAGAATGGTGAACAGGATGAGCGCTGGGACGGCAACATGCCTTTTTGTCGTCTATTCGGCCCTGATGGGCGTTTTCCTGGCGCCTATCTTTATCGTTTACACTCAGACATCAATCGCGAGCACCTTTTTTATCTGTGCCGGCACATTTGTCGGGTGCAGTGTTTATGGCTGGACCACAAAACGGGACCTGACTTCTTTGGGCGGGTTTTTGATGATGGGTTTGATCGGGATCATTATTGCGTCTCTTGTCAATATGTTTATCAGAAGCAGCGCCATGCATTATATCATCGGGTACATCGGCGTTATTGTCTTTGTGGGTCTTACGGCCTATGACACGCAAAAGCTCAAAAATATGGCGCGCACTCAGCCCGCGGATCTTGATGGCGCTGTCATGAGAAAAGGGGCCATCATAGGGGCGCTTTCCCTCTACCTGGACTTTATCAACTTGTTTTTAATGCTTCTCAGGATATTCGGGCAGGGCAGAGATTAGCAGCGGGGACAGCCTCCTATACCTGTCAGGGGGATGTTGTTTCAAGGGCATTCAATAATGGCAGAGCCTCTCTATTTAAAGCTTTACCGTGACGGCGAACTGTCGAATCGGTTGAAAGCGCTTTTAAAGCTGATGGAATCCTGCCGACTTTGTCCCCGAAAGTGCGGCGTAAACCGTCTGGATGGGGAAACCGGCTTTTGTGACACAGGACGGAAGGCCAGAATCGCCAGCTATAATGCTCATTTTGGCGAAGAGGGTCCGCTCGTCGGCACACATGGGTCCGGGACTATTTTTTTAAGCGGCTGCAACCTGCGCTGCAGTTTTTGCCAGAACTATGATATCAGCCACCTGGGTGAGGGCGTGGTCGTGGAGCCGGAACAAATGGCTGCCATGATGATCCATCTGGCTGAGAGGGGCTGCCACAACATCAATTTTGTTACGCCAAGCCATGTTGTGCCTCAGATCATTGAAGCCCTCATCCCGGCCATCGAACAGGGCCTGGCCGTGCCGCTGGTGTATAACTCAAGCGGATATGACAGCAGGGAAACCCTGACCCTTCTGGACGGAATCTTTGACATATACATGCCGGACTTTAAGTTCTGGGATGACAAGTGGTCGGAAAGGTTCTGCAATGCGGCTGATTACAGGGATGCGGCAGTTGGCGCAATCAAGGAAATGCACCGCCAGGTGGGCGACCTGACAGTGGATGATAACGGTATCGCCTTACGCGGACTGCTTGTGAGGCATCTGGTTATGCCGAACGATGTGGCCGGAAGCGATAAGATCATGGCGTTTCTCGCAAAGGAGATCTCTCTAAACACCTACCTTAATGTAATGGACCAGTACAGGCCTTGCGGCACAGCAGATGAAGATGACTTCATCCGCAGCCGTCTTACGGCCGAGGAGTACCGGACTGCTGTTGATGCAGCCAGGAAATCGGGGCTTACCCGGCTTGATCCCAGGGTTCGATTGAGAAGTTGCCTGGATGGCCGCTAATCCTATGGACAGCCAAAGAAAATCCAAAGCAATCCTTCATCTGGACATGGATGCCTTCTATCCTGCGGTTGAGGTTCTGGATAATCCGGAATTAAAGGGGAAACCAGTGATCGTGGGTGGCGGCAGGGAAAGGGGGGTCGTGTCCTCTGCCTCGTATGAAGCGCGAAAATTCGGTGTCCATTCCGCCCAGCCTGTGGCCAGGGCCATGCGTCTTTGTCCTGAGGGAGTTTTCCTGTCGGTCAGGATGTCAAGATACCGAGAGGTTTCCAAACAGATATTTGAAATATTTCATCGGTTCACGCCGCTGGTCGAGCCTCTTTCCATAGATGAGGCTTTTCTTGATGTGACCGGTTCAGAGCGCCTTTTGGGTGGTCCGGTAGAGATTGCAAAAAAAATCAAACAAATGGTTTTGATGGAAACAGGGTTGACCGTATCCGCAGGGGCGGCCCCATCGAAATTTGTGGCCAAGATCGCATCTGATATGGAAAAGCCTGACGGGTTAACGGTTGTGACTCCCGCCAGGGTCACGGATTTTTTAGAACCGCTTCCCATAAAAAAGATGTGGGGCGTTGGGAAGGTGACCCAGGAGGCCCTGGCTCGTCTCAACGTCCGCACTTTTGGCGATCTGAGCCGGGTGCCGGTAAAGATTTTGGAAACGAAATTCGGCAAGCACGGTCTCAAAATGCATTTGCTGTCCCTGGGAATAGATGACAGAGATGTGATGCCGATGCAAGTGGCAAAGTCTGTCGGTCATGAAGAGACTTTTCTCCAGGATATAATGGAACTGGACGCGGCAAAAAAAGAGCTTCTCGCGTTGTCCGGTAAAGTGGCCCGACGGATGCGAGGACAGGGCGTTACTGGAAAGACCATTACGCTGAAAGTCAAATACAGCGATTTTGTTCAAATAACCCGTTCCACAACCCTGACAGAACCTACGGAAGATGGTTTTCTGATATATTCAATTGCGTGCCGCCTGCTTGAAAAGACAGAGGTGGGAAAAAGGCCTACCCGTCTTTTGGGAGTCTCCCTTTCTCAACTGTGTCCTCCTGATACAAGAGGGCAGCTATCCCTTTTTCTGGAAAGAGAGGGGGCCATGAAAAGGAAGATGTTGAATACGGCGCTGGATTCATTACACGAAAAGCATGGGGACAACAGCGTCCGGCCGGGCACGCTTATTGTCAATCAGTAGAGCCAGTTTCAAAACGGAGGCTAAACAAAGGCAGGGTTTTTATTCTGAATTATCTTCTCACGCGCCTTTTTAACCACATCGTCCTGACACTGCTTTTCATATGTCGCATACCACCGGGTCATCATCTCTTTCACAATCCGGAGATCTCCGTCTTCAATGCCGATTTTTTGCAGGATATCCAGCCCTTTTGCCGAGGCCTTTGCTTCTATTTCAAGGATAAACGTCTGGGCAAGGGGGGCAATCTTTCCAACTCCCAATTTGTTGGCGGCAAACATGGTGCAGACATAGTTTCGAAGCTCTTCACGAGTCATTTTTTTGTGAATCATCACATGTCCGGCTTCATGGGCGATGGATGTGAGTTCCTTTGCCCCATCCCGAAAAGGACCGCAGAGAATGCAGGCGGGAGATCCCAGATCAAAAGAGAATTTTGCCACGGCCCTATCCTGCATGGAATCATCAAAGATCCGGGAAAACTGGATTTCGTTTTCTTTTAAATAGCGGAAGAGTGTTTTTTTCAGCTTTTCCAGGTCGTTCATAGCCTCACAACACAGCAACCAGACTGATCACAGCGTAGGCAGCTATTCCCTCCCCCCTGCCGCAAAAACCCATTCCTTCAGTCGTCGTTGCCTTTGTGTTGACTTGACCTGGCGAGGCATCAAGCACTTCTGCCAGTTTTTCACTCATAGCGGACAGGTAAGGCGCCAGTTTGGGTTTTTCCGCAACAATGGTTGTGTCCAGGTTGTTTACTTTAAATCCATCGCGCCTCACCCATCCCATGGCTTTATCCAGAAGGGAAAGACTGTTTGCCGCCTTATAAGCAGAATCTGTATCCGGGAAGTGCTGTCCAATATCTCCCATTCCAAGGGCTCCGATGACTGCATCTATCACGGCATGGGTCAGGACGTCTGCATCAGAATGTCCCTCAAGGCCTGCCGAGTGGGGAACTTCGACACCCCCAAGTATCAAGGCCCGTCCTGCAACCAGGCGATGTGCGTCATATCCGAAACCAATCCGAAACAAAGCGTGTCCTTTTTTGACAGGATTAACAGGATGTGCGGGATTTTATTATTTATACGACCCTGTTATCCTGTCCTAGTATTAATGGCAAGTTGTGCAATCCCCACCCGCACAGGAGGCGCATCCGGACGATGAACCGGAGGAAGGTGTGTAACTTTCACCACTACCTCCTGCGCCGCTTCTGAAACCAAAAGACGACATGAGACGTTCCAGCTTTGCCCCTTTACAGTGGGGGCAGGTCACCTTGTCATTGCTCCCAAAAACAATGGTTTCAAAATCCTCTTCGCATTTTAAACATCTGTATTCGTAAATCGGCATATGCTTCTCCCAAGCACAAAAATCGAAGTTGTTATTACGCGAGCCTTGAGCAGTTACAAACGTAACGACTCAGGTTGTTAGGTTTCCCGCCGCCGCCGGAATTCACGGTTGCTCCATAAACCGCTGAACCGCTGAACCGTGAACCCTTGAACCTGAGATACTTACTAACTTTCTATTTCTCCAAACCTTCAATAACCGCTGCAGCCAGCAAAGGAAACATTATCTCATGGTGGCCCACCAGACTGTAACCCCTGCCACTTTCCAGCGTGGGCCTGTGAACCACGTTGGTCATAGGTCGGTAATGTTGAATAAAGTCCATATTTACCGTGGTGAAATCTCTGACATCATGCCCAAGATTTCTAACCAGGCTCAGCGCCTTCAAAAATACCTCAGGCATGATGACCGCAGACCCGAGATTTATGAAAACACCTTGCTTTAATGTCGAAACGAGGCGGGCAAATAAACGGAAGTCCAGATGAGAGGTTGTGCCGATGGCAGCCCCATTCACATTGGGATGGAAATGGATGATGTCGGTTCCAATCGCCACATGAACAGTTACAGGGATGCCCAGTTCATAGGCCCTTGCCAGTAGGCTTAAATGGTTGTATGGGAAATCCTCCCGGGTCAGCATGGCCCCTATTGATTTGCCCAGTCCCAGTCCCAGTTCCGCTCCTTCTGAAATGGCTGTATTGAGAAGCGCGCCTGTTTCCTCAGCCATTCCGAATTTCCCTTCCCCGAGTACGGCGGCTACGTCTTCCGAGGTGTTGCCGGTCATGGCCACTTCAGCATCATGGATAATTCCCGCTCCGTTCATGGCCACCCCACTTATGATCCCGCGCTCCAGAAGGTCCAGTATAATGGGGTTAAGGCCTACTTTTATTGGGTGAGCGCCCATTGCCAGGATGATTGTCTTTTCAGAGGTCGCGGCCCGGACCATGCAGTCAACGATATCTCTAAGGTCATTTCCGGAAAGAATCTTGGGCAGAGATTTCAGCCAGCGGGTGATAGATCCGCCCGAACTCCAGGTTTTGCCAAAATAATCAGCGCTTACCTTGCTGAGCCTGTTTTTAAGCGGGTATGATTTTACTTCGTCCAATGATATGGGCGTTATTTCAGTCATAATATTGTCTCGGTAAGTTATTCATAACGCAGGTTATAAGGTTCACGGTTTCCCGCTTTCGCTTCAGACGGGATCTACGCTTCGCTCCGACAGTCAAGGTTAAAAGCAATGAAAGAAGGGCTCTATTCTTTAGACAAATACCCTGTTCATCCGGTTTTTTGATATGCCCAACGGTTTTGCACACAAAGTCAAAGGAACACGCTATGTCGCTCTGGAAACATGAAGAAAATCCCGATAAAATCGGGTTTAACCGTGAACCCTTAAACCTGCGTAGTTACTTCTTAACGATCAATGGCTTAATGCATTTGAAAGAGAATATAATCAACCAGATAGCATATGATATGTCCTGCCAGAATAT
>JAFDJF010000182.1 GCA_019307645.1 Deltaproteobacteria bacterium | reverse complement strand
AACCATTTTTTCCGAATCAATTTCGCCCGTCGAGAGGTCAATTGCCGTGGGATCATAGATATAGCCAACCTGTTTGATGCAAACAACAACCCTCATCTTTTATGCTCCCATATTCTTATTCTGTCGCCTGCTCAACCAATTCAACTAAATTAACAAGCTTGAATGCGTATTCCATTCCTTCTTGTTTAATTGCGCTGTCAAACATAATGTCACAATAGGGACAAGCGGTTACAATCCCCTGGGCCTTTGTTTTAACTGCCTCCTGAATTCTTACCCCCTCCATTCTTTTACCTGCAGACGCCCCGCGCCATATATTTCCGCCCCCTGCGCCACAGCAGAAACTCTTGCCTTTCACAAGATCCATTTCTATGAGGTTAACACCCAAAAAAGACTTTAAAATCTCTCTCGGCTCTTCATAAATAGAATTGTAGCGACCTAAATAGCAGGGATCATGGTAAGTAAATGAATCTTCAACTCTTGATTTAATCTTCAAATTTCCCTGGATTAAGAGCGTCTTGATCAACTCGAAAAAATCCAGAACCTCAAAATCACACCCCAGGGCAGGATACTCCTTCTTAAAGACATTGAAACAATGGGGACAATGAGTTACTATTTTTTTTATTCCATATTTCTTAAACACCTCAATATTCTTATTGGCGAGTTTTTGGAAGAGATATTCATTCCCCATTCTGCGCGCCGGGTCACCACAGCAAAACTCTTCTTTCCCCAATATCCCACAACGAATCCCCGCCCTGTCTAAAATATTTGCAGCAGCCAGTGTTGTGTTCTTGCTTTTATCATCATAACAGGCGCCAATACATCCCGCCCAGAAGAGAATGTCTACCTTACTGTCGCCGCCCATATCATATGGTTTCCTGATATCTAAATTTGAGGACCACTCTTCCCTTGTTAACTTTCCCTTTCCCATGGGATCACCGAAATTTTCCAGATTCTTGAAAATCTGTTTATATTCTGAGGGAAATTTACTTTCAGTAAGAACAGAAAATCGGCGCATCTCAATAATTTTAGCCATAGGCTCTATGAACACCGGACAGTGTTCCAGACAGCTCCCACAGGTCGTACACTCCCATATCTCATCTTCGGTCACCACGCCTCCCATGAGATGGAGACCCTCCTGCTTTCCAAAAGAACCTTCCATTTGGCGCTTCAAATTCTGAACAACCTTTTTGGGATTAAGATGTTTTTCGCTGAGATGAGCAGGGCAGTTTTCCTGACACCGCCCGCATCGTGAACAGGCATCCAATTCCAACAGATCCTTCCACGTAAAATCCTCAATCCTTCCAACACCGTAAGTCTCAGCGGCCCTGATATCCAGCATGGGCAAGGCCCCTTTGGTCTCCAAATTTCTGAAGAATATATTGAGAGGGGAGGAAAACATGTGAAAAAGCTTTGAAAAAGGAATATAGGCAAAGAATGCCAACGCAAGAAGCGGGTGGGTCCACCAGAAAATTTGGAAACAAATTCTCAGACCATTCTCTTCCTTTACAAATATTTTCAAAATCCAGGCCACGGAGGAGGCCATAGGCGCCCACTGTGACCAGTCGGATTCGTAAATCTGATTACGAATCCCGGTCAATAAAAATCCTGTTAAAAATACGAAAAACAGCAGTAAGAGTGAGATGGCATCGGTCGGTTGATTATCTAACGCCTTGGGTCTTTGAACGTATCTCCTGTAGGCCAGCAGAATTGTCCCAACCAACCCTGCCATTCCGGAGAGGTCCAGCATAAGGCGAAAATAAGGGTATATATTGAAATCGATAAGCCTGATTTCCAGTAAAGGGAAAACCAAATATTCCTGGAGTAGAATGGTTGCGACCGCAAGGCCCAGGATTACAAAGGACCAAAACAAAAGAAGGTGGCTCACTCCTGCAAACGGGCTTTTCAAAATAGCGCTGTGTGCACATACACTCGAAAACAGCCCCTTCCATCTTTCCTTCATTCGGCCCCATTCCAGATCCGCCTTACGTGAATGCCAGAGTCTGTACCGGCGATAGAAGCCAAAGATGACAACACACAGAGTTAACCCTGCAAGAAAGTAGAAGAGCACCTGCTTTTCGGTTAATGGATATCGATATCCATCCTCCTCAAATTGGATGCCCGTGTCGTTAAGTGATCCGTCCCTGGCATCGTCGTGGCACAGGGTGCAGTCAGAGCCTGATACGCGAAAGGCGTGGTATTCCGTGGCGTGAACGGATGTGAAGGAGATGACGATGAAAAAAAGAAAAATGATCAGCGCTTTAAACAGGTTCATTGTTCGCGCCCCTTGAGTTGATCAATGATGATCGGTATGATCTCGTGAAGATCTCCTTTGAGGCACAAATTGGCGAATTTGAAGATACGTGCATCCCCATCATTATTAATGGCGATTACAGTCTCGGAGTCGCGCATTCCATCTGTAAACTCATAGGCTCCCGAGATTCCGCAGACAACCAGTAATTTGGGTATAACCGATTTGCCGGTTATGCCGATTTGCCTCTCGAAAGGTATAATGTTTTTGTCAACCGCTACCCTCGATCCCCCCATGGATGCTTCCAGAATATCGGCTAATTCCTGAACAATGGGCAGGGCTTCAGGATCTACACCCTTTCCAACCGCCACGATTCTATCTGCCTCCTCGATGTTAATGGTTCTTGGATCGCCCTTTATAAATTTTCGATATTTAACCCGTTTGACGTCTGCCGTAAGCTCAGGGGTTTTCTTTATAACGACCGCTTCTATTGTTTCATCGGACTTCGAAATATCCGTTTCACCGGGCGGTATGGTTATAACCAAAGGTCTTTTTGGACCCGGTTTAATCGTTGCATATAGTTGATCATTATAAGTGGATTTGGTTACCTTCAGGTTCTTGTGCTTCCCTTTTATCTGCTTGGCTTCTGTTATACACGGAAGTCCATGCCTTGCAGCAACCCGCGGGGCCAACTCCGATCCTAAAGGGGTTGCCCCCATCATCAAAATTGACGGCTGGTATTCTTGTATCAGATCACCCAAGACTAAACTGTACGCATCCAGGTTGTATTCGGACAGCAATTCATTGTCTACAAGGTATACCTTTGATGCCCCGAACTGAGCAAGATGGGGAATGGCGTCTTCGATTTGGTGACCCAAAAGGCATACGCAAAGCTCTTCCTTAAGTCGCCGGGCCAACTTTTGCCCTTCGCTCAGCAGTTCCAGCGTAATATTTTTTGTTCCTCGGATATCGTGTTCCTCAAATATCCATATCCCTTGACTCATTTGGTTCCTCAACAATCTGTGTTATTTCTTCGCGAACCCACCGGGGAATGCCCAATGAATTTCACCCGGTATTAGTTTTGCGTGACAGGTTAAAACCGAATAACGAATATCGATTACATGAATTCCGAATGACGAAGGAAGGAGTTTTTGTCAATTATATAAAATTAAAGATAGCGAAGCGATTCCATACTTCGGCATTCGTGATTCGATATTCGTCATTCGTCGGTTCAATTTTTGCGCGAACCCTCAGTATTTAAAGGTAACCCCTGCTTCCCGAAGATCTTTCTTGGCCTCGTCATAGACAAGCTTGTATTCGTCAGTGGGCTCTACCTTTACAATGTCATAGCACTCCGGAAACATCTTTCCTTGAGGCGGGTCCGCACTTTGATCCTCAAATAAGGCCATTACATTATTTATGATCTCGTTTGCATCCTCGCGCTGAATGCCGGTTGAAGCAAAGGCCGCTTCGCAGGCAATCTTTCCCTCCATACCGGTAGTACCGTTAAGTGCAGTCCCCTTTGCTGCAACACCAAAAGTTATGGCGGCACACCCTGCTACGGACGGTCCAAAGGCTGAAATAAAGTTTTCATAGAGTGTCATCTTGGTACATGAGCCGGCTGTTCCGCCGGCAATCGCGGCAACGGGAACACCCATGTTTCTCGTCATGGCCAGGTTTTTTAAAGTTTCTGTTTGCATTTGCGCCCTGAAGTCCCAGACACTGGTTGTCGATATGGTCCCGCTGTAGACGAAACTGGCATGGGTTATGGCAAGGAGCATAAGAATACCGGCAGTGGAGAGGATGGCCGTTTCTACGGCATCCCTTGAATGGGCCCCAAGTAAAATAAAGGCAGTGGGCCACGGCTCAATCCCCGCTTCCTGCATATAAGCGGAAAGGATCAGTTGATGCCAGCTGATTTTGAGGCCGGGATAGACCTGCAGGGGCATCATGCAAAACTTTTTGTCGTATCCGTCGGGATTATATGAGGCAATGGAGGCGAAAGATGACAGGGCAGCCATGGGGGCCTCCCCTATAATCATGCCGGGCTTTCCTGCGAGCCGGGTAACCTCACGCATCATCTTTGCCTCTGACAGGACGGAAATCAACTCGCCGGGGGTCCCGGCCTCATTATTAAAGCCCCTGGACCCGATTAAAACCCCGGGAGTAATTCCCTGGGCCTCGGGCAATTTGGCGTAGGAAAGATGAAGCGGTATAAACAAATCTTCGGTTACGGCAACACCTGCCGGACCAATGAGCCTTGCCGGAGGTTCCTCATCACTGATCGAGCGTGCCCGAATGGTCACCTGGTCCTTCCCCTCGCCTAAGGTTAATTCGCGTTTTCTTGTTTTTGCAGTGTATCTCAGCTCTTCTTCCGTAAACTCAATAATTCTGTGCGTATCCAGGTGATACAGCCCGATGTCCCTGGCCAGTTCAATGGATGCCTCGAATATGGCGTCCCCGGCCTCAAGGGGTGGAATAACCTCTTCACGGGTTGTTTCTATAGCATAATTTTTGGCCAGTTCCCGCAGTCTGAGCATCATCTTCCTTTCAAACTGCTTTTCATCCATGATCGGCCCGTTCTGCGACCTTTGTTGTACCTCAAGTGTGCTTATCATTGGTCACCTCCATTTCAGCCAAGAATATTGTCAACGACCCCAACGGCCTGCACAGCATTCGGCGCCCAGCCATCGGCGCCAATCTGTTCGGCAAATTCCCGGGTGGTCGGGCCGCCACCGATAATGACTTTAAACTTGTCCCTCAGGCCCATCTCACTCAGATACCGTATTACCTCTGCCTGATATGGCATGGTAACCATTAACAGCGAGGAAAGGGCGATGACCTCCGCATTAGCTTCTTTGGCCTTGTTGATGATATCCATTGTTGGAACGTTGATCCCCAGGTCATTCACTTTGTAACCGTTTAACGACAGCTGCAGAGAAACCAGGTTTTTACCGATATCATGCAAATCTCCCTTTACTGTAGCGATAACAACGGTTGCCTTGGTCTCAATCTGATCCGCGCTCATTTTTTCCATTACCAAGGGGATTAACCGGTCCGCCATATCGCCGCCTTCCTGGAGTTCCAGAAGGAAATATTCTCCTTTTTCAAATTTATCGCCGACTACCCTGAGCCCTTTCACAATGCCTTCCTGCAGGATCTCCTGCGGGTCAGCCCCTTCATTAAGCGCATCGGTGACCAGCGCTACGGCCTTATCCTCTTCCAATTTTTCAACAGCCTCTGCAATTTCCTGTATGGTCATTATGCCGTACCTCCTTTTTTTTCAGTGATCGGTCAATGCCGTTAAGACGACCTTCGGCCAAAAGCCAAAGGCTTTGGGGTACAAGTATCCGGGGCCGAAAGCGATTTGAAATTCATTAACTCAAAAACACTGACTGATCAATGAATACTGTTTACTGATTACTTTTCTACTGCATGTGTTCTGTAAATAGCAATACTCTAATCTTATGCATGAAATATGTAATAAATGTGGGTATTTTGGTCGAGTTTTCTGTTTCCCATTATCTGCGACTGCAAAACCTGGGTCTTTTGAAAAGGCGCCCTGATTTTTATTCAGATTTAAAAACCTGGTCCTCAGGGCCAGTCGAAGATCCCGCAATTCGGGGGTCAGAGAGAGAAGGCTCTGCCGTGGTTGATAGGACCTGTCTAGTGATCTAAAGTG
>JAFDJF010000181.1 GCA_019307645.1 Deltaproteobacteria bacterium | reverse complement strand
CGCTTGGGAGAAAAGTGTTGCTAAGATAAAAGGCGCATCACCGTCCCTTTTGGTTAGCGTAAAGGTCCCCATGTCGGATGGTATGGATGAAAAGGCCCTTTCATTGGCCCGTGCGGGTGTGGATATCATTCATCTGGAGGGAGGGAAGGATCCCCAATACGGTCCGCAGCGTGTGAAGGACGGAATCCGTTCGGTCCATTTAAAACTTGTTGAGGCGAACATCAGGGATGAAGTCACCCTGCTTGCCGGCGGCGGATTTGCCATGGCAGAGCATGTTGCAAAGGGCGTGATATGCGGAGCAGATGCTGTTTTTGCAGAGGTTCAACTGCTGATTGCCTTGCAGTGCCGGGTGTGCATGCGCTGTGCCAACGGGCTCACTTGTCCGGTGGGTCTTGGAGATGCATCTTCAAAATGGGTAGCCGCCCGCGTCGTAAACCTCTTCGGGGCCTGGCACAATCAGCTCCTGGAAGTGATGGGTGCCATGGGCATCAGAGAGGCCCGCCGCATACGCGGTGAGGCGGGACGGGCCATGTTCTACGAGGAGCTGGATCAATCGACCTTTGGATCCTTGGGATCGGTCGAGGAGGGATGTGAACTTGAGTAGTAAAAATGATTTTCATTTTCCTGAAATCTTGAGGACACCATCACGATTCAGGAATCCTATTGGAAAATACAGGCTGCACCGAACGGACAAGTGCGAAGCGTGCGGAAAATGCGTCGAAATATGCCCATACGGCGTCCACGTGATGAGAAGGGGCAAGGTTTATGTGGAAAACCATTATCTGTGCATTGGCCCTGACTGCCCGGAACCATGCTATGAAGCCTGCCCGGCTGATGCGCTTTCATGCAGGAAAAACCCGGACTTTGATGCCCTCGGGGACTACAGATGGACAGCGGATCTTCTTGTAAGCACCTGGTATATGGCGGAAACCGGCAATGTGCCTCCTGCCGGGCTTGAATATAAAATCGGGGCCTCCGGCGGAGGGTTTGACAAACTGCGTCTCATCATCAAAAGCCAGGAGACCGGTTTTGAAGCTATCCCGGACGAAGACATTGATGTGAGCGTTCAATTAAACCGGCGGGAAGACAACGCCCACAACGTAAAGATCGAGGTCCCTTTTTACGGCGGCGGCATGTCCTATGGCTCGGTCAGCATTAACACGATACTCAGCAGGATAAAGGCGGCAAAAGCCCTTGGAACCTTCTGCTGTACCGGTGAGGGAGGGTATCCGGACGAACTGAAGCCCTATGACGACCATGTCATCACACAAGTGGCAACCGGCCTTTTCGGGGTTAGGGAGGAAACCATCAAGAGGGTCAAGATCGTTGAATTCAAGTATGCGCAGGGCGCAAAACCCGGACTGGGTGGGCACCTGTTGGGCGACAAGGTAACCCCCGGCGTTGCCCGCATGCGGGAAGCGGTGGAAGGATACCCGTTATTTTCACCTTTTCCGTTCCACAGTGTGTATTCTGTGGAAGACCATAAAAAACATGTGGACTGGATAAAGGCCATGAATCCCCAGGCACTGGTCTCTGTCAAGGTTTCTACGCCAAACGACGTGGACATGGTGGCTGTGGGCAGTTACTACGCGGGTGCGCATATCATCCATCTTGACGGTAGCTATGGCGGGACAGGGGCTGCGCCGGAAATCGCCAAAAAGAACATCGCCATGCCTATAGAATATGCCCTTCCCAAGGTGCACCGCTTTTTGCAGGAAGAAGGCGTTCGGGATAAAGTAACGGTGATCGCCAGCGGAGGCGTAAGGACCCCCCATGACGTGGCCAAAATTATCGCACTGGGCGCTGACGGCGTATGTACGGGTACGGCGGATATGGTGGCGCTGGAATGCGTCCGGTGTCACAACTGCGAAAGTGGCAGGGGCTGCGCCAGGGGGATTGCCACAACCGATACTGAGCTGATGGAACTGATGGGGCATGACTGGGGAACACAGCGACTCATCAACATGTTCCTCGCCTGGAAAAAAGAATTGATTCGGATACTGAAACGGTTGGGCATGAAAAGCATAAAGGAACTTGTGGGGCGAACCGATTGTCTGGTGCATCTGGATTATATGAAAAGAAAGCGAACTGTTATAAACAGTAAGGAATAAAAACAGAATCATGCTAAAGCAGCAAACAATATCAAACATCATTCAATCCAGAAAACCCCTGGTAGAGGATCTGCCGAACACACCTTGTTTTGAGACCGAGGCGGAAGGCGGTTGCGGGGTAACGGGTTTTGCATGCAGCATTCCCGTAAGGGGAAAACATATTTTTGAGCCTTCAAAACAGATGCACAACAGGGGTAACGGTCGCGGTGGAGGCATTGCGGCCATGGGCTTCGATCACCGGATGCTGGGGGTTTCAAAGGGAATTCTTGAAGAAGATTATATACTCCAGATTGCTGTTTCCGAAGAAGGCGTCATGGATGAATTGGAAAAACAGTTTATCGAGCCCTTTCTTGAGACTGATTTTTCCGAGCGCCTTCCCCATGTGGACGATTACAGGGACATCGCCGGTCTTGATGTACGGCCGCCTGATGTCTGGCGGTATTTTGTTCGCGTGAAGCCCGATGTGCTTGATGTGTTTATTGAGAGTAACGGTCTTGCCGGTTTAAGTGAAAGACAGGCAGAAGATGAATTTATCTTTCAGAACAGTTTCAACATCAACAAGACCTTTTATGACGCGGTTGGCGCACAAAGGGCCTTTGTGCTGTCACACGGCCGAAACTTTTTCATTCTTAAAATAGTTGGCTATGCCGAGCAGGTTGTCCAGTATTACAAGCTGGACGATTTTAAGGCCCATGTGTGGATTGCACATCAGCGTTACCCCACCAAAGGCAGGGTCTGGCACCCCGGCGGCGCCCATCCCTTTGTGGGGCTCAATGAGGCCCTTGTCCACAATGGCGATTTTGCAAACTATCACTCCGTTTCAGAGTACCTGAAACAAAGGAACCTCCACCCTCAGTTTTTGACGGATACAGAGGTCGCCGCCCTTCTATTTGATCTTTACAGCCGAACCTACGGCTATCCTCTGGAATATGTCATTGAAGCGCTTGCGCCTACCATGGAAAGGGATTTTGATCAACTTCCGCAAGACAAACAGGAGATCTACCGGGCGATTCAGGCAACCCATATTCATGGATCTCCCGACGGCCCGTGGTTTTTTATTATCGCACGCAATGATACGGCAAATGACAGGCTCCAGCTTATAGGGATTACAGATACCGCCATGCTTAGGCCCCAGGTTTTTGCGCTGCATGAGGGCCAGGTGCAGGTGGGTCTCCTATGCTCTGAAAAACAGGCCATTGACGCCACACTGAAGAGCCTTTCCGAGGAAGACCCCAGAATCGGGACAGTGGCTGATCGATACTGGAATGCCCGGGGCGGCAGTTATACGGATGGCGGGGCCTTTATCTTCAATTTGGAAAAAAAGGAAGACAACCCCTTCGAGCGGACACTGACATGCGTTGACAAGTTCGGCAGTGAAGTCACTGTGCCTGAGGGCCAGGTCCCGTATCTGCCCGGTCGAGTGTACTATATGATGGAAGATGATGGCAGGGACCGCTTTAATATCGCTCAGTTTTTTGACCTTCAGCGTCCGGATCTCTTGTTTGACTATGCCAGGGAAGGGGTCAAAGAGTGGGACTATGCAGATCTTATGGATTGTCTGAAGGAAATAAAGGGCTGGGCCTTAAAGGGCGATGCCCATTTTGAGGTGGCCCTGGAAGCCTTGACCCTTTTGCTGGACAAACGCTACCCGACTTATGACAAAAAACGGCGGTCAATCCTTCAGATGATCAACCAGACCCTTGAAACCCTTTTTCGTCATTTTCCGTCACTCATGACAGAAGACGAAAAAGGCGTTTATCGACAAATAGACTGGGAATCAAGACAGTTTTTCAGAGGCCCTGTTTACAGTGAAAAAGTGCTGATCATCGATGGGGCACTTTTTCCGCCTGAGGGCGACTCCTGTGACAGCAGATTAATGTCTGAGGCCTATTTCAGAGGCTGGCGCAGGTTTATTGTCTTTGGACTGAAAGGCCAGCGGTTTCACGGATGCGGTTTCGGGCCTGAGTCCGGTAGCGTGCGTATTGATGTCTATGGCAGTTCCGGTGATTATTTGGGTTCAGGCATTGACGGCATGACAATACATGTCCACGGCAATGCGCAGGATCAGCTCGGTCAGATCATGAAATCCGGGAAACTCGTCATATACGGTGACACGGGCCAAACATTCATGTACGGCGCCAAAGGGGGAGAAGTCTATGTCATGGGCAATGCCGCAGGCAGGCCTCTTATCAATGCGGTGGGAAGGCCAAAGGTGGTTATCAACGGCACCTGCCTCGACTATCTGGCTGAATCCTTTATGGCCGGAGATCCCTTGAACGGGGGGGGATTCGTGGTCTTAAATGGCATAACGTTTGACGATGACGGGAAGGTCCAACCTCTTGACACCCCTTATTCGGGTTCCAATCTCTTTTCTCTGGCTTCCGGTGGCGCCATATACGTAAGAGATCCCCATCAATTGGTGGATGCGCAGCAGTTGAACGGTGGCGAAGTTGTTTCATTGGAAGATAAGGACTGGGATTTGATCCATCCCTTCTTAAAAGAAAATGAGCGGCTGTTTGGAATATCCATCCAGAAAGACCTTCTGACAGTTGACGGCAAACAAAAAGGCCCCCTGGACGTTTATCGCAAAGTGCGACCGAAACAGACGAAAGACATTGATGTAGACGGCCTTGAAGAATGGGGAGAAAGGGCCTGAGAGAATACCATGGACTTTGATATAATAATTGTGGGCGCAGGACCGGCAGGCATTTTTACAGCTTTGACTTTGGCAGACCTGGGCATAAAAAATGTTCTTTTGCTTGAACAGGGAAAGAATCTCAACTCTCGCAGTCACCTTGATCCTGAAGATAGGCTCTGTGGCTGGGGAGGCGCCGGCGCCTACAGTGACGGCAAGTTGACTCTCTCTACTGAGGTAGGTGGCGTTCTAAGGGAATTTCTCGAAGAAAAGTCGCTTTACCAGTTTCTCGAATCTACCGACAGGATTTATGTTGCTCACGGTGCGCCGGATCGCCTTTTTGGAGCGCCTTCTCCCGAGTTGGAAGAACTTGCAGAACGCGCTCGCATGGCCGGCCTGCAATTTATACCCTCCCGAATCCGCCATATCGGCACTGAAAATTGCCGGACGGTTTTGTCCAGTGTTCGCGAATCCCTGGAAAGCCGAGTTGAAATCCGCACGGGTACGGCTGTCCGGGAGCTTGTAGCTGAAAAGAACCGGATTAAAGGGGTAAAACTTTTTGACGGGCGAACTATTTCTTCCAGGTTTGTTGTGGCTGCACCGGGACGATCAGGGGCAAGCTGGATGAAACAACAGGCCGAATGTTTGGGTCTCAAAACAACGGCAACATCCGTTGACATCGGTGTGCGCGTAGAACTGCCCGCAGTGGTGCTAAAGGAAATTACCGATATAAGCTATGAAGCTAAACTGATCCACTACTCCAAAACCTTTGACGAAAAGGTGCGCACTTTTTGTATGAATCCTTACGGTGAAGTGGTCACTGAAGAGAACAACGGAATTACCACCGTAAATGGTCACAGTTATGCCGGCAAGAAAAGTGAAAATACAAATTTTGCTATTTTGGTTAGTAGTGCATTTACTGAACCGTTCGATGACCCCATCGCTTATGGTCAACACATCGCACGGTTGGCAAATCTTCTGGGTGGCGGTGTAATCATCCAAAGGTTGGGCGATTTATTGGCAGGCAGGCGCAGCACCAAAGCACGCATCGCCCGGTGTCTTACCAGACCTACATTTGACAATGCTACACCAGGTGATTTAAGCTATGTTTTTCCCTACCGGCATCTTGTCAGTATCATTGAAATGCTTGAAGCGCTGGAAAAACTGGCCCCAGGGGTTTACTCAAGGCATACCCT
>JAFDJF010000784.1 GCA_019307645.1 Deltaproteobacteria bacterium | reverse complement strand
TCCATGTAAAGTTGGTCCAGATCAAGGCTTGCAGCCTCTTCCAGGGTCATTCCCTTTGCAAGATTTACAACCGCACAAGCAGACGCAACAGCGCCCGGGCAACCCAGGACCTGTATCTTGGCATCATCTATCATACCGCCCTCGATATTCATGGATATCTTCATGCTGTCTCCACAGGGCCCGGTGAGATCCGTAATCTGGTCCGCATCCTCCTGGTCCGCATCCTCGATAATGCCGATGTTTTTCTGATCCTGGAAATATTCGATCGCCTTATCAGAATACCCCGATTCGGAGAGCATCGTATATACATCATCTTTCCTGGGACCGTTGTTCAATTCATTGTCTTCCATGATAAAACCTCTACAAGTGCAAATACAAGTAATTAGTGCCTGAACGAAAAGACCGTTCAGACACGATTTTGGATTTTAGCCCGCCCTGGCGCGACGCGATGTAAGTTCGATGCATCCAATTAAGACATTATCCCCGCGGTCCTAATAGGTGTTGTACAAAAGAACCAGGTCTGGGCCAGGGATTGCGGATTTTGGATTTAAAAAGGACGTAATCTTAACATGTTAATGATTTCCGGTTTGAGCTTAAAATACGAAAACCAGGGTTATCGTTCAGGCACTAATTACGATTGGAGCTGGCCGCCACCGCCGCCGCAAACCTGATTATCCCCGATAACAGAGAGCTTCCCGGCAATAAGGTCCTCCACAACGGGCCTTATATCAGGCCGTGTTTCATCGTGATAGACATCAATGCCCGCCTGCCTGAATCCCATGAGCGGCCGCATGCCGATGCCACCAACGATCAGGGCATTCACCCCATGCTGTGCCAGGAGGTTGACAGGGACCATGCATCCTCCCTGAACGTGGGCCTGGTTTTGGATCGTCGTGACCTGTTTGATTTCTCCGTCTTCAACATCTACCAGGGTAAATACGTCGCAGTGACCAAAATGCCCCGACCTCCGGCCGTCCAGCCCTCCCGTCTCCTCAGACGGAACAGCAATTCTTCCTTTTTCCATTTAATAACCTCCACACGGCATTATCACTCATGCTTCGATAATTTTCTTCAAGATCTGGTCATATGCCTTATTCATCTCCAGCTCTGTCTTATCCACAAGATCATTCAGCCTGCCGGAATCTCCCATCTTAACCATTTCAGGCTCAATAGGAATCTCTCCCAGAAAAGGCACGTCCATCTGCGCGGACATCTTTGTTCCGCCCCCGCTTCCAAAAATGTTGAGCTTTTTTCCACAGTCAGGGCAGACAAACCCGCTCATATTTTCTATAACGCCCAGGATCTTCATGTTGACCTGACGGCAGAAATTGATCGATTTTCTCACATCTGCAAGGCTGATCTCTTGGGGTGTCGTCAAAATCAAAGCCTCGGCAGTGGGTATGGTTTGGGCTACGGTCAGCGGTTCATCTCCCGTTCCGGGAGGCGAATCCACGATCAGAAAATCAAGATCACCCCACTCAATATCAGAGATAAACTGCCGGATAGCGCCGATCTTCAATGGCCCCCTCCAGATGACCGCAGCATCCTTGTCCCCGATAAGCATTTCTATTGAGACGATGCCCAGATTGTCAGATGACCTGTAAGGCCTGACCACATTTTTCTCGGACATTTCAAGTGTGCCCTGCACGTTTAAGAGCCTGGGGATACTCGGCCCATGGAGATCCACGTCCAGCAGACCGACTTTATAACCCTTTGAACTCAGCAGTAGAGCAATATAAGCGGCAACCGTACTCTTTCCGACCCCTCCCTTGCCGCTCATGACAAGGATTTTTCTGCCGATCCTGGCCAGACTGGCCTCGATCATCCTGTCCTGCTCGGCCCTCTCTATATCGCCGGGCGTAGAACCGCATCCGGCGTTTCCTTCTGCCATGGGTAAAGACTCTGTTTTCTCATTCATTCAGCGTTACTCCTATGGTGAAAAACGACAATATTTTGATGCAAAAAAATAACCATCCGTAAAAAAAGAAAGACCTCCCCACCACGTTATCTCATCTTTGCGGGGAGGCCTTCCCGGAATGTGAACCCTTAGGGCTCGCACAAGAAAGTGACGTTATTTCTGCGTGAACCCTTAATCTGTTTAACTCAATATCCTACAGCTCGAGCCAGGAATCCGAGTACAGAGACTGACCCATAATGACCTTGGCTGTCTTTGCATAACCCTGCAGTTCCTTGGAGAGGGCGCCGATATCC
>JAFDJF010000783.1 GCA_019307645.1 Deltaproteobacteria bacterium | reverse complement strand
ATGAACGGGCGCTGGAAATCATCCATGCAAATCACCATTCCGGCGATACGATCCAGCTCACTTTGGGTGGATATTCTGACCAATTCGCAGGCAATCCCGTTTCCATCAATGGCATGGTCGAACATGTCGGGAAACACCAGGACCGTTCAACGGCTGTGATCCGATTCGGGGGCAACAACCGCGTGATCTTGACGCAGCACCTTACGCAGGTGACGGACACTCTGATTTTCCGACCGATGGGCATCCCCTTTGATGACCTTGACATCATCGTTTTGAAATCGCGCGTGCACTTCCGTCGCGGGTATCATGAAACGGGCGTAGCCGGCGCTATCTTCGAAGTGGACGCGCCGGGCTGGGGTCCTGCAGACTTGTCGACTCTTCCTTATCAAAATGGTCCCAGGCACCTATATCCCATTCATCGTAAACAGTAATATTGTTGCTATCGACAATCGATCGATCGCACTGTTTGGCAATATAACTCGGAACTGTAAACAATTAGTCACCTACTCTACTCCATTTTCCTCTATGTCTGTCCGATAATCGACGTAGAGACAGACTCAATATGGTTCATCCATCAGAAAGATGTCATTTCTGTGGCGAAGGAAGTGCATTCATGCGGATAAAAAGACCTGTCTTTCACATCACTTTATTAATGATTCTCATTTTAACGAGCCATGTATATTCACAAAAGGCGTTTGAGATTCGAACCATCACAGCCGGTGTTAACCTGACTTCTGACAACTGGCGAGAGGTTCTGGATGAAACGAAGATGGTTCTCCATCAAGCCAGAGCCATGATGGAAAAAGAAGGCTTCACCCTGCAGGGTGTGCGTGTGGCAACCAATCCATTCCCTTTCTATACCCAAGGACTTTCAGTCAAAGAAACAACAGACCTGATCCAGCAAATTAGTAACCATGCCCGGAAGAATGGATTCGGATTGGCCATTGGCCCAGGGATCATCGATGATACGTATGATTCCGACATCGTAGAAAAAATGGTCGCTATCCTTTCAAACGGGGGATGCAATGCCAGTTTGATCATCGCCAGTGAACAATACGGCATTCATCATAACGCCATCAAGGCGGCCGCGGAAATTATGAAACGACTGTCTGAAATAAAAACTATGGCCAATTTCAGTTTTGCTGCTACGGCAAACATGCCGTCAGAGGCGCCCTTTTTCCCGGGCGGCTATCACAACCGGAGCTATAACAGTTTTAGTATCGGGACGGAGTCTGCAAAGCTGGTGATGGATGTTTTCGCCCAGGCAACAGACATCACAGAAGCGGAGAGATTGTTGTTTGACCAATTTGAGAAAGAATTTCAGAAAATTGATCTGGCCGGGTACGCCATCCAAAAAGAGACCGGGTGGATCTATGAAGGCGTGGACACATCCCCAGCGCCCATGGGAGAGGTCAGTATTGGACAAGCCATTGAAAACCTGTTACACGCGCCGTTCGGATCGCCAGGCACGCTCTCGATCTGTTCCGTGATCACCAATGTGATTAAGGGAATCGATGTCAAAAAAGCCGGCTATTCCGGTTTGATGCTGCCAGTCATGGAGGATGTCGTTCTGGCAAAACGGGCGGATGAAGGCTGGTACGGCATGAACGAGCTTCTTGCTTATTCCTCTGTGTGCGGAACCGGTCTTGATGTGCTTCCTCTACCTGGAGATATAACCCTTGAACAGCTGGAGAAGGTGTTACTGGATGTTGCCACTCTTGCAGTCAAACTGGATAAACCGCTTTCTGCACGCCTGATCCCAGTCAAGGGACAAAAGGCCGGTGAGAATGCGATTCTAGACTCGGATTTTTTAGTGCCGGCAAAAATATTTGAAATCAAATAAATTGATCAATGAGAATAAAAACCAAAGGAGAATCACAATGAAAGAGAATCGAAGTCAGAAACGGTTGTTCATTCTACTGTTGTGCGGAATGTTCATGTTGTCTTTGGGTATGAATGACGTGATGGCCAAGAAACCTTCCAAACAGAAGAAGTATGTA
>JAFDJF010000782.1 GCA_019307645.1 Deltaproteobacteria bacterium | reverse complement strand
GAAACATGTGTTGATGGAATTCCCGGGAGCGTCACAGGATGTTCAGAAGGTGCACTTGAAGTGGAAACAGGAAAAGGCGTGGTACAGATCCGGGAATTGCAGGCCCCGGGAAAGAAGAGGCTCGCTGCCATAGATTTTCTGAGAGGATTCCCCATAGACAAGAATACGTTATTGGGCTGAATATGTCGGGAAGTGTTTCGCCAAAAGATTCCGAAGGCCTGGATATTTTAGAGCCGCCCAGGAAAAGTACTTTTATTTTTCTTTTACTGCTCTCCTGTATCGTCCTTGTGGTGATGGCTTTTTTCCTCTGGTGGATCCCGTACGTTGGACTTTCCAGTATTCATCCGCGCTTACCGGTGATATTGGCGATTGCATTCGGGTGTATTGTCCTGTTTGGACTTGGTGGCGCCTTAACCCTTGTTTTTACCATTATCCGAGGGAAGAATCTCTTTTTTAACCGCCGTATACGTGGAGGGGTAATCAGGATTCTGTTTCCTTTGCTGGTTGTGGTTGGAAAGTGTCTTGGGATCCGTGAAGATGCGATTCGAAAATCTTTTGTCGCCATTAATAATCGATTGGTCCTTGCAGAGGCAAAAAAAGTAAAGCCGGAGAAACTTCTTCTGCTTCTTCCCCATTGTCTTCAGCATCATGAATGCACGGTTAGAATTACCGGAGATGTTAAAAACTGCGAAGCTTGTGGCAAATGCAAGATCAAAGATCTGGTAGCGCTCTCAGAGAAATACAACGTCCCAATATCCGTGGCCACCGGGGGAACCCTGGCCAGGAAGATTGTGATAGAGAAAAAATCAGAGGTCATTATTGGGGTGGCGTGCGAACGGGATCTTACCAGTGGAATACAGGACAGTTATCCGATTCCTGTATTCGGTATATTAAATCAAAGACCATTTGGTCCCTGCTATAATACTGATGTGGATATGAGTTTAGTAAAAAAGGGAATGAGCATTTTTCTGGACTGTGAAGTTAGTGATGACTAGAGACCTGGCACTTGCAGTGCTGAACAGTCTGGATCATGATCCCGGTTTTCCAGAAAGACACCTTGAGCGCGCTATTGAACGGAATCCGCAGATAACCAAAAGAGATCGGGCTTTTGCCGTTAACCTGATTCAAGGGGTTTTTCGGTTTCGACTTCGATTTGACTGGATCATCCGGCAATTCATTCGCTTTTCTTTCAACAAGGCAGAACCTCCTATTTTGAATATCCTCCGTATTGCCCTCTACCAGATATTTTTCATGGATCGAGTCCCGGAGACTGCTGCTGTCAATGAGGCGGTCAAGCAGGCAAAGGCCATGGGAAAGGGGCATGCGTCAGGCTTCGTTAATGGCATTCTGAGACAGATATGCCGGCAGAAAGATCAAATAAATTTTCCTGATCCCGAGACCGATCGAGTGCATTACCTGTCCGTGTATTACTCCTATCCCGAGTGGCTGGTTGAAAAGTGGATCGGTGAACTTGGAATCGATTCTGCTGAACGTCTTCTCGAGGCTGAAAATCGGATTCCGGGTCTGGTTATCAGAGCGAACAGCCTGAAAGTTGACCGCACTGATCTGATCCGCTTCCTCCAAGAAGAGGGCGTGACAGCAATCCCAGTCGGTCATTCGCCGGAGGGGATAAGGGTCGGGAAACTTAAGGGGCCCGTTAACCACTTAAACACATTCAAAAATGGTCTGTTCCAGGTTCAGGGAGAAGCGGCGCAGATCTGCTCTCATCTGATTGCTCCAGAGTCGGGTGAGTCTGTCCTGGATCTGTGTGCAGGTTTGGGAGGGAAATCAACTCATCTTGCTGAAATAATGAGAGGAAAGGGCAGGGTGCTTTCCCTTGACATTAGCCATGGCAGACTGATAAGGCTTCTGGAGAGCTCTCACCGCCTTGGTATTAGCTGTATTCAGCCTGTTGTCGCGGATGCCAGCGTTCGGCTCGCCTCGGTTTTGCGCGGATCTTTTGACAAAATCCTGCTTGACGGTCCTTGTTCCGGACTGGG
>JAFDJF010000781.1 GCA_019307645.1 Deltaproteobacteria bacterium | reverse complement strand
TTGCTGTTTATAACAAAAAAATTGCTCCTGACAAAATAAAGCTTCTATTTTTTGAACTAAAAGAAGTTGATCAGGGAAAGGTGTCTATTGTCACACCAAGGATAGACCAAAACGGGAGGATAGACAGATGGCCGGACGGATTTTTTGATGTTTGGGATAAATGCCTTGAGACTTTATTAACACCAAAAGGCTAAGGGGAGTTTCAAATGGATCTTGAGATGGTTTTCAACGAACTATCCATTGATACTCCCGCAACAAACATATGGGAAGCGCAACAATGGATGGCTGGTTTTATTGATACAATTATATCAGCATCAACAGCCGGCGTAAATCGTGTATTCAGGACCCATATTGATATAAACAACACATTACTCGCGCCTGAATATCCTTTATCGCGGTGGCGTAATGACGCTAATGTCGACCTGGAAGTCAGAAGATATTTCCGCTCCCTTGTATCTCGATATCCCCCGCTGGACGACCTTCCGGAAATCAGCAATGATATGTTGGCGCAAGATTTTTTCCATCAGGGCAGACAGGCATACGGCCTTGGCATAGCTTATCTTTTGGAAAACCTCTCCATAAGCCTGCCGTCTGCGAACGTCTGGAATATTCATAAGATCGAAGTAAAGAGCGAATGGCTCAATGAAAGCGGTGAGTTGATATCCCAAAATGTACTGATCGCGCATGCTTCAAATCCCTCCCATATTGCTTTGCTTGCCGGATGGATTACAGGAAGATTAAAGACCGGTGCTGAAAATGGCGAGGACCTCTGGAACCGAAAAGAAGAACTGTTCCCCAATTTGATTTTTTGTGATTCAGTTGCAAAACAAATTCGCCCCCTTCAAAAAGGATTTCCAATATTCCGGCAGATTGTAAAGCGACTTTTTGAACTTCAAACCTATTGTTCAGAATGGCTTGGGGGTCCTTTTTTGCCTGATCAGATCCCTTTCAAAACAACTGTTGAAAGTGAACCAACAATGCAAAAATACAAGAAAGAAAGAACCTTCACCTGCCCGGATGGAAACGAAATTACTTTTGCCTGGCATGGCCGGATGACACCTGGAGCCTGGAGGTTATATTTTGATGCTGATATTGGCCCCGGGATGATGCATATAGGATATATAGGCCCAAAACTACGGACGGTTAAGTATCAGACATAATGGTTGTTTTTACTGTCTGCGTAGCCCACCTATATAACCTTATACACACTGATTTAAAAGAAACAGACTGCCCGGATCCGTTTCGTGTAGCAGCCTGAATGTTTACCGCGATATTGCCAGGGGAAAAATAAAATGAAATCGAAAATGTCTTTGTCATCCTTTTCTTTAAAAAATTTCAAGGCCGTTCAGGACAGCAAGACCATAAGGTTTACCCCGCTGACGGTTTTCATCGGTAACAATGGGTCCGGGAAAAGCAGCATTGTTGAGGCAATGGAAACGTTTCAATCAATTGTTTTCAGAGGTTTGGACGAAGCCATGATTCCATGGCACGGGTTTGAATATATCTGGAATAAGGCCAAAGAACATAAGACGATCAAAGGTAAGATTTCAAATCCTATGACATTTGTCTTTCGCGGTAAAAGTGAAAATGAAACGTTTAAATCCTGTCTGGAAATCGTAGCAGATTCCAATTTTAACAAGATCTATTTCCAGGAATACAAGGCCGCATATAATTCGGGTGAACTAAATGATATGCACAAATATATCTCTAACGGCGACATTACAGATCCTAAACTGAAGGCTTTTGTCAATGGCTGGCAGTTCTTGAGGCTTGATCCTTATTTAATGACCGAGCCTATGCCGCAAAAACGGTCCTACGCTGCCATTAAATTGAACCAGGACGGCTCCAATATTGCCGAATACCTTCAATCCGTTAGGGACCAGGATATTCATGCCTTTAACGGCATTATCGAGGCGATTAGGGTGGTTTTGCCCTACGTGGAAAACCTGCAACCGGCAATTACATCCGAACTTGATCGAAAAGTTTACTTGATGATGTCTG
>JAFDJF010000180.1 GCA_019307645.1 Deltaproteobacteria bacterium | reverse complement strand
CGGGGATCGAGGTCGCGCGTTCAATTTTTCCTGATGCGCCGCATGTGGCGGTATTTGATACGGCCTTCCACCAGACCATTCCCGCAAAGGCATTTCTATATGCGCTCCCATATGTGTTGTACCGGAAAAATGGGGTACGTCGATATGGTTTTCATGGGACATCGCATGCCTATGTTGCCGAAAGGTCGGCGGAGTATTTGGGACAGCCCTTGAGCGACTTGGATATAATCACCATTCATCTGGGAAACGGCGCCAGTATGGCTGCCTTGAAAAACGGGAAATGTGTGGATACCACCATGGGTATGACTCCCCTGGAGGGATTGGTGATGGGGACCCGTACAGGCGATGTGGATCCTGCCATTCCGTTTTTTCTGGCAGGCCATCTGAAGATGTCTCTTGACGAGATCGATGAACTGCTGAATAAAGAAAGCGGGCTAAAAGGAATCTGTGGCACAAACGATATGCGGGAGGTGCTGGAAAAAAGGGAAACCGGTGACGAGCGGGCAGAAATTGCCTTGGATATTTACGCTTACCGGATTAAGAAATACATCGGAGCCTATTTTGCCGTATTGGGCGGTCTGCACGGCCTCATCTTTACCGGTGGCATTGGGGAAAATGCACCCGTGGTCCGCGAGCTTTGCTGCCGCGGACTGGGCAGGCTTGGAATCGAGATTGATGAGGGAAAAAATAATGCGGCAGGAAAGGGGGTTAGAGAAATCAATTCGCCGGACCGTGGGGTCAAGATCCTGGTTGTTCCAACCAATGAAGAATTGAAGATTGCCCAGGAAACAAAGATGGTGATTGAAAAGATGTTGGACGTGTGACAGATCGGCAGTTGAACCATCGGCAAATGATTCTATCCTTTTCTCATTTTCTTAAATGCATTTATCAGGCTGTTTGTTGAAGAGTCGTGTGATGTAATTTGCCCCTCTGTTTCAAGCTCGGCCAGTATTTTTTTGGCAAGCTGTTTGCCCAACTCAACCCCCCACTGATCAAAACTGAATATATTCCAGATAACGCCCTGCACAAATATCTTGTGCTCATACATGGCAATGAGACTCCCCAGGGTTCTTGGGGTAAGTTGTTTGAAGAGGATGGAGTTTGTTGGCTTATTGCCATGAAACACTTTGTGAGGCAGGAGCTTTTCTGTTTTTCCTTTCATGAGGGCTTCTGTCTGTGCAAAGAAATTTGAGAGCAGTATCCTGTGATGCTTGCCAACAGGGTTATGACTTCGGGCTGGAGCAAGAAAGTCACAGGGAATCAGCTTTGTGCCCTGGTGGATAAGCTGATAAAATGCGTGCTGCCCGTTTGTGCCGGGTTCGCCCCAGATGATTGGTCCTGTCTGACAGGTTACCTCATCGCCGTTTCTAGCAGTTGTTTTACCATTGCTTTCCATGTTCCCCTGCTGGAAGTATGCGGGGAACCTGTGCATATACTGATCATACGGCAATATCGCTTCGCTCTGGGCGCCGAAAAAGTTATTGTACCAGACACCGATAAGCGCGAGGATTATGGGGATATTCCTGTCAAAAGGCGTTTCTCTGAAGTGCGTGTCCATTGAGTGAGCGCCTTCCAGTAACGCAACAAAGTTCTCAAACCCGATGTAACACGCAATGCTGAGACCTATTGCAGACCAGAGAGAATATCTGCCTCCCACCCAGTCCCAGAATCTGAACATATTTGCGGTATTGATACCGAAATCGGCCACCAGCGCTTCATTTATGGATATGGCAACAAAGTGCTTTGCAATATGGTTTTTGTTTTTTGCGTGTTCAAGAAACCAATTTCTTGCAGTATGGGCGTTGGTCATTGTTTCCTGCGTGGTAAAGGTTTTTGAGGCAATCATGAAAAGCGTTGTTTCAGGGTTCAGTTTCTTAAGCGTCTCAGCCACATGTGTCCCATCCACATTGGAGACAAAATGTACGCTTATATTCGGCATCGCATAGGGTTTAAGCGCCTCTGTTACCATCACAGGACCCAGGTCTGAACCGCCAATGCCGATATTTACGATGTCGGTAATTGTCTCCCCGGTGAAACCGGTCCACTGACCCGAGATTACCTTGTTTGAAAATACCTCCATTTGTTTCAAGACAGCGTTGACTTCAGGCATAACATCTTTTCCGTCAACAGAGACAGGCGTGTTTGATCGGTTTCTGAGGGCGACGTGAAGCACTGCACGGTTTTCAGTTTCATTTATCCTGTCTCCGGAGAACATTTTATCAATAGCGTCCTTGAGATCTATTTCTCCGGCTAGTTCCGAAAAGAGACCCAGGGTTTCCTCATTGATAATGTTCTTCGAATAATCAACCAGAATATCCTCAAACTGTATGGAAAATCTGGAAAACCGTGCCGGGTCTTCATCGAACATGTCTCGCATATGGATGTCTTTCATTTTGTCGTAGTGCTGAGACAGTTTTTTCCATGAATCTGTTTTTGTAGGGTCAATTTTTTTAAGCATTTCGGACTCCTGGAATGAAAGGTATAAGGTGTAAGATACGATAGAATAGGTGAAAGAAGGCCTGTATGTCAAGTGAGGGTGGAAAGCGCATGTTATTTGTTTATCTTGTTTTTTTTCAATAGGTCAGATATCTTCTGGCAGGTATTACAGGATTGAAAGAGTAATTCAGCAGCCCGGTTAGTCCTGCGGTACAAACGCCATTAGCAAGGAGGCCTCACATGGCAAAACTTACTGTTGAAGATCTTGATGTTAAGGGAAAACGTGTTCTCATGCGTGTTGATTTTAATGTGCCTCTTGAAGGCGGAAAAGTGGCCAATGACAAGCGGATCAGAGCAGCCCTTCCAACCATAAAGCATATTGTTGAGAAGGGAGGCCGGTTGATCCTTATGTCCCATCTTGGCCGTCCGAAAGGGGAAAAGAAGCCGGAGATGTCGCTTCGCCCCTGTGTTCAGGTCCTTAGCGACCTGCTCGGGAAAGATGTCAAGTTTGTAGACGACTGCATAGGTGAAACTGCTGAAGCTGGTGTTGAAAAGCTTGGTGACGGAGAAGTCCTCCTGCTCGAAAATCTCCGTTATTACAAAGAAGAAACCGAAAATGACAGTGACTTTGCTGCAAAGCTTGCCGGACTTGGAGATGTTTATGTGAATGACGCATTCGGGACGGCGCACAGGGCCCACGCTTCAACAGAAGGTGTAACCCACCATATTGACCTGTGTGCTGCCGGATATCTCCTTATGAAAGAGATTGAGTACCTCGGGGATCTCATGAAAGATCCGAAAAGGCCCTTTGTGGCCATTCTGGGCGGTGCAAAAATATCAGGTAAAATTGGTGTGATTTCAAACCTGCTTCCAAAGGTTGACAAAATTATTATCGGCGGGGGCATGGCCTACACGTTCTTTAAGGCCAGGGGGATGGAGATCGGCGATTCTCTTCTTGAAGCAGACAGGATTGATCTGGCAAAGGAACTTCTGGAAAAGGGCGCAGATAAAATAGTGCTTCCGGTTGACTGCCTGGTTTCAGATTTTCTGGATTTTGATGCACGAAAAGTGGGAGAACTCAAGGAAGTGGATTCAGACGCCATTCCCGCTGGATGGCTTGGGGTTGATATCGGAAGCAAATCCATTTCCCGGTTCAGCACAATTCTAAGAGATGCAAGAACCGTGATATGGAACGGTCCAATGGGTGTTTTTGAGATAGAGGCGACAGCGAAAGGGACTTATGCGATTGCAAATGTCCTGGCAGAGGCGACAGCGAACGGCGCTGAAACGGTCATAGGCGGCGGAGATTCCGCTTTAGCAGTTGTCAAGGCAGGTGTGGCGGAGAAGGTAACACACGTTTCAACCGGTGGCGGTGCTTCGCTGGAGTTTCTTGAGGGAAAGGTGTTGCCGGGAGTTGCGGCGCTGACAGATAAATAATAAATAAAGGTATAAGGTGTAAGGTATAGGGAATAGGTCTTTTATGTTTTTTTAACCGTGAACCGTGAACCGTATACCTTGAACCGTGAACCCCGGTTCTACCCGAATATCAGCGGCAGTGCCTCATCATGAATCTGATGCCAGCGCTTTTCGCCCCCAAAGCTTTCAATGTATAGCTTCATCTTTGGTTCTGTCCCTGACGGCCGTATTGCAAACCAGGAGCCGTCATCTATGACCACCTTAACCCCTCCTATGGCGGCATTGTTCCCCGGCGCAGTGGTCATGATTGCAGTGATGGGCAGGCCTGCCAGAGTGGTGGTTTTGATGGACTCGGGGGTCAGGGTTTTTAAGACCTCTTTCTGCTCGTCGGTAATCGGGCCGTCAACCCTCCTGTAATAAGGTTCTCCATACTCGGAAACTAATGTGTCGCGATAGATTTCATCCGGGGTTTTGCCTGTCTTTGCCAGTATCTCAGCAGCAAGCAGGGTCATGCAAAAGCCGTCTTTATCTGTGGTCCAGACGGTACCGTTTTTGCGTAAAAATGACGCGCCTGCACTTTCTTCTCCGCCAAAGGCCACGGTGCCATCCAACATCCCCTCGACAAACCACTTAAACCCGACCGGCACTTCATAAAGATCTCTTTTTAAGCCTGCGACAACCCTGTCGATCATGCTGCTGCTTACCAGCGTTTTTCCAATGGAAAGATTCTCGTTCCAGCCAGGCCTGTTCTGCAATAAATACCAGATTGCCACTGAAAGATAATGATTGGGGTTCATAAGACCGCTGGGGCATACAATGCCATGTCTGTCAAAGTCAGGATCATTCCCCCAGGCGATATCGAATTTTTCTGCCATGGCAATCAAATTTGCCATGGCATGGGGAGACGAGCAGTCCATTCTGATTGTACCGTCCGAATCAAGGGTCATAAACCCGAAGGTCGGGTCCACATCCGCGTTGACAACGTCCATGTCAAGGCCGTACTTTTCGGCAACAGGGCCCCAGAAATGGACACCGGAGCCACCCATTGGGTCTACTCCAATACTGATTCCCTTCTGCTGAATTATCTCCATATCTATTACTTGTGAAAGAGCGTCGACGAACGGCGTAATGAAGTCCTGCTCAAAGGTGGTGCCGGCCCGGCGGGCCTTCTCATAGGGTATTCTCTTAATTTTTGACCCATTGCTGTTCATGAATTGATTTGCCCTGTCCTGGACCCACCCGGTCACATCCACGTCAGCAGGACCACCCTGGGGGGGATTGTACTTGAAACCCCCGTCCCGGGGGGAATTATGAGATGGGGTGATAACCACGCCGTCCGCCATTCCCCCGGTTTTCCCCTTATTGTGTCCCAGGATTAAAAATGAGATGACCGGAGTCGGCGTGTATTCATCTTTTGCGTGGATAACCACTTCCACATTGTTTGCGGCAAAGACCTCCAGCGATGTTCTGAATGCCGGCTCTGAAAGTGCATGGGTGTCAAAGCCCAGAAACAAAGGGCCGGTAATTCCTTTTGATGAACGATATTCACAAATGGCCTGCGCGGTGGAAGCGATATGCATTTCATTAAAAGTACCCTTCAATGAACAACCCCTGTGTCCGGATGTGCCAAAGGATACAGGGCCTGACGGTTCAAGGGTATAGTAGGAAGAAACTAACTTCGGGACGTTTATCAGCATCGATTTTGGAGCAGGTTTTCCTGCCAGTTTATGCGATTCCATTGGATTTTCTCCCTTCATTGGTATAGATGACCGGAAAATAGCCCTCACAAACGCCGGTTCCTGTGGCAATCAGGGGTTGACAAGAAATGGGGCATGATTTAAGCGTATTATATCACAGAAACGCCAATACACAAAGCGCCTGTAGCTCAGCTGGATAGAGCAGCGGACTTCTAATCCGCAGGCCGGGTGTTCGAATCACCCCAGGCGCACCAGTTATTTCAAGGGGTTAGGCTGAATGGCCTGATTCCTTTTATTTTGTCTTGGCACTCAGTCCCTAACTGGTCCCTAATTTACTAGATTCCTCCCTCAACCATACGGATTTTTTTCTTGGACATCTATTTTTTTAGTAATTTACTACTTTTATTCTTGACATCTGCCGATAAATAATTACTAATTGATAAAAGGA
>JAFDJF010000179.1 GCA_019307645.1 Deltaproteobacteria bacterium | reverse complement strand
GTTGCCGTATCTAGTGCCACCATTTTTGCACTCACGGAACCCACGTCAATTCCAAGGAATATTTCAATTGATTTTGATGCCATGGACAATATCCAGAAAGGCCTCGACCCTTGTTACCGCATGGTCCCGCTGGGTATGTTCATCGCATACGATAACCATGTAAGGGGTGGCATTGTTCAAACGTTTATGGAGGGCCATCAGTTCGATTCGCAGTAAGGCATCCACACCGCAGTTGAACGGAACGAGGTGGATGATGCCTGCCGGACGTTGTATTTCATTGAAGTAAAGAAAGGCCCCAAGCGTTTCACGTGCACTTCTCCAGTACAGTTTCTTGGCGTAGTAATCACGGGATTCCGCCAGTTCCGTCAGCTGGTCAAAGGCAATTTCCTGTGCCGCTACAGTATCAAAGCCGTTTATTCGGAGGATATCCGGCACATCGTTGTTCAGCCGGGAATCCGTCAGCACATAGGGGTGGCCGATAAGGGCAACGGAATTTGTTATGTCACGGCCTGACAGTCCCTTCGCCTCTGTTTTATTATCAGGGAGTTGAGGTTCGTGATCCCGCGCATCATTTTTAAAAAGAGCCTTGAATACTTCCCTGGAAAGGGCCTCCAAATGGTTTTGTGCGGACACCTCCATTACAGGAGAAACAAGGGGGACGCCCCTATTTCTTTCTGTCCTTTCCTTGTTTATTTTAACAATGTCGGGCAGGGCGCGAAAATTGGGGCACATCAAAAATCCGTCAAGGCTCACGATTCTGGGCAGAATCAGCACCTCGACCTCGGACAGAAGTGAAAGCGATGTCCGGACCATTTTTTTAAACGGATAACATGCGTCTCCATCCAAAAGCAGTTGAGGGTGAACTTGTGCTGCCGGATCATGGACCCATTCAATCTCTGGAGCCAATTGGCCGAGTCGTTTTATCAGCTCCGGCATCCATTCTACAGCAAGCAGTTCCCGGGCAATACCGACCTTCATACTATGCGCCCCTGACTTCGCCACATCATAACGTCTACAAATGCTTCAAGTTGTGTGTCAATGCGAAGGCCCATGTCCTGCCTGTCAATTACAACCGGAAGGACAGGTATATTCAAGTCTTCTGAAACGGCTGACAGAACTGCTGCAGCATTTGTCTCAGGCATACAGGAAAAGGGGTAGACGTGTACGACGCCGTCATAGCCCTCCTGCTGGGCCTGGACAGTTTCCGCCACGGAAAAATTGCATTCTGCTCCCACATCATAATTAAGATAAGGGCCGGCCATCTTGAGCAGTTTTTCCCTGTCCTTTAACAATGTCCTGTCCATACGCGAGCCCCTCCGGATATGAGTGCTGAAATAAGATGACCTGTGAACAATAACGCCAAGATGTCCCAGGCGTCTTTCAATATCCATATTGATGGAGGGTTCCATGACAGTATAAACCTCTCCTACCATGATGACTCTCAACGGGGGACGATCACTTTTTTCGATCACTTTTAAAGACGCTACGGCGGCCTTGCCTGCCCTGGAAAGTGAAAGAACCCCAGCTGCCTGATCGATATTATGGAGTCCCTGCGCCAGTAGCCGGTCCACATCAGCCGGATGACGGGCAATTGCCCGCATCTCGGCAGCGGTGCGTTCGAGGTGTTCGCACCACATCATCTTTTTCCATCCCATAACCATGGCCCAGGGGAAGCGGAAATAGTTCCCCGGAGTCAGTTCTTTGCGCAATACTCGGGTCTCTTCCCGGTTTTGGAGAAGCGCCTGCCAGTTGAATATGCCGGGAATCGTAAGCCAGCGGAAATCATAGCCCATATCGTTCAGGACTACTTTAATGATACGATCATAGAGACCCAGGCGGCATGGCGGACCGCTTCCCACCATAACGATGGTGTCTGCGCCGTCTTCAAGGGCTTCGACAAAGTTTCCCAGTATAATCTTCAGAGGCAGACAGACCGATTCATTGGTATTGTATTCACCGATTTCGCGAGTCCGGTTTGATGTCGGTCTGGGAAGCACATAGGGAATACCGGCTGTTTCAGCCATAGCCTTGCAGAAGATATACATGCTTCCAAGATGTGGGAAGGTTACTTTCATGTCTCGATTTTGGGTTTAAGGATGTCGCTACGCTCCATATTATTAAATTGAAAAATCCCTTACTCACCTTCCGGTTACTGATCACTGAATACTGTTACGGTTCATCATTCACCAATCCTCTGAATTTCCGATGTGCCTTGCGTACTGCCGGAATGTGGCCGAAACTCATGGGCATGAAGATAATATTGCTGCGGCGTTTTAATGCCCTTGGCCTGAAAAGGCGTTTCAGGGTTGATGAGATGGAATAAAAGCCTTTATTGACCGTCCAGAAACCCTCCTGAAGTTCATGAACCGTCATTTTTTTGGGTCGATAGACAACCGTGGCCATATCATAGTAGCGCCAGTCCTCAGTGATGATTCGGCCTTCCGCCGTGAGCCGTTTGTAAACCTGGGTTCCGGGAAAAGGGGTCAGGACAGGCAGGAAAGCTCCGTCAAGCGTGTTTCGGTTTGCAAATTCAAGAAATTTGTCAAACACGGCGGTTGTATCGTGATCATATCCGAACACAAATGAGCCATACACGCCAATGCCATGCTCATGGATACGCCTGATACATTCTTCATAAAAACTCACTCGATTTTGGGTCTTGCCCATAACGGCAAGATTTTCCTGTTCAAGGCTTTCAAATCCAATGAATATGCCATGGCACCCGCTTTCGGCAAACTCCCTGAGCATTGATTCATCTTTGGCAATGGTAATCGGGGCCTGACAGACCCATCTGAGCCTGTAGTTTTTCAGTTGCCGCATCAGTTGGTGGGCATGATCGCTTCTGGCAATGAGGTTATCGTCAGCAAAAAAGATGTAGCCGGGTGTGTTGCGCAGGCTTTGGATTTCTTCTGCAATAATATCCACAGGTCTTAATCGATAAGTCCCGCCAAAAAATGCCGTGACAGTACAGAACTCGCAGTGATAAGGGCAGCCCCGGGTGGTTTGAATCATATTTTCAAAGAAGTACCCTTTGTCCGGATAAATGGATCTGTCAGCAGGAGGTATCCGCTCCATACGTGTGAAATCGGACTGGCTGTAACGGGGTTTCAGGTTCCCCTGTTCTGCATCCTGAAGTATCTCCACCCAGATTTCGTCGGCTTCGCCGATTACCACCGCGTCTGAATGCTCAGCAGCCTCGTCCGGCATGTTGGAGGCGTGGATCCCGCCTATAATTACTTTCACACCCATTTTCCGGAACCTGTCGGCTATTATATAGCCACGGTGGGACAGCGGTGTCATAATGGTGATTGCAACAAGGTCGGGCTTTGATTCGAAATCAACAGGTGCAATACTTTCATCTGCATATGAAAAGGTGTGGTGAGAAGGCGTCAGGCCGGCAAGTGTTGCGATTGAAAGAGGTGGAAATTTAAAGAACAGGACATCCCAGAAACTGTCTTTGGGCCAGCCAGGGACGACGAAGAGAATATTCATAGGGAAGTACCAGTTGTGTTTATCACGAAAGCGCGAAAGTACGAAAACACGAAATCAAACAAACAGAACAAAACAGCGTTTTAAAGCTTTCACAGCCTAGTCATCAGAAGGTGGGAGAACTCCCAAACATCTCTCTTGTATTATTTCTTAGAATTAAGCAGTTGTAAAATTTTGTGTTTTCGTACTTTCGTGTTTTCGTGATTATTTTTTAAGGCGTTGTACAAGTTATCAAATTTTATATCCGGCCAGTTCACCGCACACCAGGCTTTTCACTGCCTCGTCAAACCTGGTGATCATTTCATCCCGCCATTTTTCATCGATGGAGATGGCCTTTGATGCCAGTTTTTCACAATAGCCGCACTGATCACAATCCATGTGCAGGCAGTCAACCTTTTCAAAGTAATCGAGAAACCCCTCCAGTTTTGAATTGTCGATATACAGTTTCTCTGTAAACGGTTCCCTAAGAACCTCTAACTGCTCCAACATTTTATCTGTTTCAATAAGATCGGGTCTTTCAATCATATCCAGATTTGGCGGAAGGCTTGCCCCTTCTTGAGGAAGGCTTAGGAGCCTGGCCAGATTGTCGGAATATTTTCTGTTCTCATAGGCTTCAAAGATATGGGTAAGGCTTTCCGTGCGTCTGAATCTTTCGATTATCTTCAGATAGTCGATGCCGATGTCTTCGTAACGCCCCACATCCTCAGGGCGAATCCACCTTGACTTGATAATTTCCGCAGGGTTTATCAGCTTCATGCGTTGGCAGCTGAGCTTGCAGTAATCCGCTGCAAATCCACCGCATGGATGCCCGCCCTGTGAACCGTGTGAAACCATATTGCGGTGGTGCAGGTCAATGGGGCAATGAAACAGACACAGGTGATTGGCTATCAATTCAAGTTCACAGTCAACTGACTTGCGAATGAGCCGAAGCGTTTTAAAATCTCTGGCTATGATTTCGGGAAGGATGATCTTGTCAGCGCCAAGGTCTTCCCAGTAACGGGCAATATGGGCGTTCTGTATCCTGGCAAATGAAGAAACAGCAACTTTCAGATTTGGAAATTGGGTTTTTACTATCTGGACAAGAAAAGGAAGGCTTACAGTGACCATGTCCGCTTCAGTGGATGATATCCACTCAAGGTGCTCCATGATTTGAGCATAACCCTTTCGGGTAAACTCCCGATTGTCAAAGCAGGTGGCATTAATAAGATAGTTGAATTCCAGCCCTTTTTTTCGTGCCTCGCGAATATAGGCAGCAGCCTGATCCCTGTTTACCCTGGGGAGGAATATGGACATTCTTCCCCCACCCATGGGATCATTCCATATCTGGCCGTACACACCCGTTACGGAAGTCCCTTCCAGTTTTTCCAGCAAATCCATTTCCCAGTTGGCTGCAGTGGAATACTTCATTATCCGATTCCTTCATCTTCTGCAAAGACATCACCCATAACCATCGCCCTGATAAAATCTTCAAACCCTTTACGCCGTTTTTCTGCTTCCTGCGGATCAAAAGTCCCGACCCTCTCAAAGGTCTTCCGGCAGAAGCCGCACTTATCACAGTCACGGTTGCGGCAGGAACCTATCTCGCGAAAGAACTCAATAAAGCCTTCAAACCTGGTGTTGTCAATGTTGATAAAATCCCGCAGGGCGAAATTCATCAAATCCGCCACCTGCATAACTTTGGCAACATTTACATGTTCGGGCTTGTTAAAGTACTCCAGATTCGGCTCAAGATAGGCATCAGGGTTGGTAAGTGTCAGAATATCAATCAGGTTCCCCTCATATCGCCTGTTATGGTATGCCTGCACCGTGCTCGCCAGTATGTCTGTTTTCTTGAAACGTTCAACCACTTTGAACGTGCTGTATCCTATCTCCTCATAGGCCCACAGGTCTTCCGGTCTGATCCAGCGGGCCTTGATGATCTCCACCGGGTTGGACAACTTGGTCAGAGTACAGTTATAATATGGGTACTGGAGATAACAATAGTTGTCCATGCTGTTGGTCTGTGATGCGTGCCCGTCATGGGCCACGTGTGACGGCTGGTGAGGGCAGTCGTGGAGGCAGCACGGATTTGCAATCAGTTCAAGCTCGCAGTTCACCGCCTCTCTTATGGCGGCAAGGGTGTCAAAGTCCCTGTTGATGTTTTCATCAATGACGATTTCATCTACTCCCAGATCCTCATACTGCTTGGCACGGTAAACAGAGTTGATTCTGCACACGCTTGATGCCTTGATCTTGACACCGGGCAGGACTTCTCTTACCAGATGCGCCATATAAGGGAAGCCCACCGTGACGATTTCAACACCAATGGAACCTATCCATTCCAGAAGTTCTATGATCTGCCTGTGTCCTTCGCGGGAATAATGGATATTGTTGAGGCACATGGTATTAATCAGGTAATTAAAATGGATCCCTTTTTCATGGACATATCGGACATGGGCCTCTGCCTCATCCGGATTGATCTGGGGAAGAAGAAATGCAGGCCGAACTCCCCCGATCACATCCGCCGCCAG
>JAFDJF010000780.1 GCA_019307645.1 Deltaproteobacteria bacterium | reverse complement strand
TCCAATGGCTTTTTCTTTTTTGTTGACAATGCTGTTGAAATTGTTTGATGCGTCTGAATCCGGGTGTGCCAGTAAAAAGGGGACCCCTTTGTCTGCTGCTTCAACGATCAGAGGGTCACGGGCAATGTTACCTAGAAGGGAGACGCCTGTTTTCTGCGCCAAAAGGTCTGAAGAGCCGTGTTCGATCTGATATGTTTTGCCGCAATGAGGGCAGATGAGGTGACTCATATTCTCAATAAGCCCGATAATCGGTGCTTTGGCCTTCCGGCACAAGGCAATGCATCTTTGGGCTACCTGTTCAGAAACATCGGATGACATTGTAACAATGATCACCCCGCGTATCTGGGGCAGGTACTTGAGCATGTTAACAGTCTCGGAACCGGTACCGGGAGGCATATCTATAATGAGATAATCCAGATGACCATAATCAGTGTTTGCCAGAAATAGTTCCTGGGCATTTCTTTTGAGGTCGCTGAGCCAGGTCACCGGGTCATCATCGCCGGTGAGAAAATCCATGGACACGACCTTTACGCCAAGGGAGGCTTTTGGGGGGACCATCCCTCTCGGACCGGAAAGCAGTTTTTCGCTATCAATTCCCAGAATGCTGGGGATACTCGGACCATGGAGGTCCGAGTCTACGATCGCAGCAGAATATCCTTTACCGGCTAAAGCAATTGCCAGGTTGGCACTGATTATTGATTTTCCCACACCCCCTTTCCCACTCATTACAGCAATAATGTGTTTTACATTTTTCAGGTTCTCTGCAATTGCCTCTGTTCTGCGGGCACTGTAAAACGCCTGTCTGCGTGGAGAGAGGCAGTCAAAAAAGCGGTGGCAGTCTTCACATCGGAAATCACAGACCCAGCCTATATCTACATTGATTCCAAGTAAATCTACCGGCTCGTCTTTTTCTTTTGTCATGTGTCTACATTCCTTGAGATATTTATGAGTCAAAAAATTTTACCACATTTCCCCAAATTATCAAAAGATATTTCCCTCCATCAATACATAAAAGTTTATAGGCTATGATTATTTTAAGGACTGCATTGACATTGATATGAAAGCACTGCAAAATTAGAAAGAAATGATGAAATGCAGAAAGGAGTTGAGCTTGGCTGAAGAAAATAGCTGGGTGTTAAAAGGAAAAATTGTCAGTGGTGTGAAAAAAGGCGCTTTTTTTACCCGGTTGGATTGGGTCCAGGAGCAGTGTAGGGAAAAACTGGGATTCAGGCCTTATCCGGGGACACTGAACCTGGAGTTATCATCGGAGTATCTGCCGGTAGTTGAGGCGATGCAGAAGCTTGAGGGAATAGAGCTGAGTTCTCCGGACCCGGTTTTTTGTTCCGGAAAGACGCTGCCCGTAAAGATAGAAGGGGTATCCGGGGCCATTATTATTCCAGCAGAAGAGGTCAGGGTCCATGGCAAAAACATCGTTGAGATCATTGCCCCGCTAAAATTAAGAGAATCCCTGGATGTAACGGACGGCGACGCTGTAACTGTGGTTGTTAATTCTTCTCAATTGCAGAAAACATAGACTTTAGTTCTTTTGATGGGATTAACCAAGATTCCTGATTTTATCTTGACAGGTTGTTGATTTTCTATCATGTATTATGAATACGCATTCGAATGGTATTTTATTCACTGCCTGAACCGGATTAATTTTGCTAAAGGGAGGAGTGAGGGAGATGGATAAAGAGATCAGAAAAACCGTTGGTCGACACAAGGAGCAGAATCCTCTGGAAAAATTAAAAAGAATCAATTTTGCTTTGAAAAAGTTGGGTTGCCGTTTTGATTCTGAAAAATCTTCGACCGGTTACAGAAAAATAGTCGGACGAAAATAAAGATGGATTTTGAAGAACTACTTTCGTTACTGTTCATCAGTTAGTTTTGTGGTTCGAATCTCGCCACCGTCTATTAGCCCGGCAACAAATTATGTCATTTTCCGGTTCATCGGAGAATCCAGTAAAGCATTGAAAAACTGGATTTTGGCACCCCGATCAGGTCGAGGACATGGTTGCGGGAATATAGTGTGCGCCGTCAATCCAGATACAGATCAGGCGCAAACGGAGGGGTTGTGGTGACGCCACTGGAGAGCAAAAACAATTTTGGGGACCTTTTTAATATATACCCCCAGGCAGTTGCAGTCTCTGACACGAAGATGGCCAGATTTATCAACGTCAATGATAAATTTTGTGAACTGACTCAATACACCAGAAAGGAGATCCTGGGTGCGACGATAGCTGAATTAGGAATTTACTCTGAGCAGGACAGGAAGAGATTCATTCATGAGTTAAATATGTCAGGGGAAATCAACGGATTTGAGAAGGATTTCAAACTTAAAGACAACTCTTCTGTCAACACAATCATGTTTGCCAGGCTGATTACAAACGATAGGGAAAGATATGTCTTGAATACTTTTTGTGATGTGACTGAAAGAATACAGCTCGAAGCCCTGGCTCAACAGGCGGGAAAAAATGAGGCCATCGCAACCTTGGCCGGCGGCATTGCACATGAGTTCAACAATGCACTGGCAGTGATTTCCGGGAACATCGAACTCCTCCGGATGGAGTTGTCTGACAACGAAGAAGTGGAAAAATATGGTGAGGCAATGATTGCTTCAGTCCAGCGAATGAGCAAGATTACCGGCCGGTTTCTGGCCTATGCACGAGGGGGGAAATATCAGGAAAAAACCATCTCTTTAAGTGGTTTTGTAGAAGAGATATTGCCTATTTTGAATCGTACGATTGACCCTTCCATCAGCATAGACACTGACCTTCCGGAAGATATACCCGGCATAAAGGCTGATTGCGCCCAGATTCAAATGATTTTGTCAGACATTTTGATCAATGCGTCAGAGGCCATGGAAGGCGGAGGTAAAATTAGAATTTCTACAAGGGAAGAAAAGATTGACGAGGCGTTTGCAGGAACAAACCCTGATCTTAAGCCCGGACACTATGTCTGCCTTACAATTGAAGATGACGGGAAAGGCATGGCCGAAGAAACAAAAAAAAGAATATTCGAGCCCTTCTTCACAACAAAGTTTCATGGCCGCGGGCTTGGTATGGCCGCTGCTTATGGTATTGTTAAAAACCATGGTGGCGGGATTTATGTCGATTCTAAATTGGGTAACGGGACCAAGGTTCAAATATACCTGCCGGCGATTGACGAGGACACAAAGGAACTAAAAAAACCAATGGACGAAACGGCCATCGGCAGTGGAGCTATACTGGTTATTGAGGACAACGAATCTGAAAAGCTTAGAGAGTTGATTGATAGAAGAAGAGACAATCGATTCGAGGTTGTACGCGGGGCGGTTGCGATACACAAAAATGATCATTCAAAACAGGGCCAGATTATTGATATCAGCAAGGGAGGTCTTGCGTTTTGCTATGATGAAAGCGAAGACCTGACAAAGGAATTTGCTGAGTTTGCCATAAGTTTTGCTGCAGGTGACTTCTACTTGGATAAAATACCCTGTAAAGTTATTTCATATTGTTCGGCAAGCGACATTATTCCCTTAAATCATGAAAACATGAGGCGAGTCGGTGTTCAACTGGGCGAGTTGACACAAAAACAGACAGATCAGCTGGAATATTTTATCCGGAACCACACGGCAAATCAGGTTTAAAAACAATACATTCCGTTCACCCTATAGTTGCATAACTAACAGTAACTTCTCAATAAAGCCGGGTCGGAATTGTTCAAGTATTGGTTGAGGGAAAAACGTCGATGCTTACGACTGTTGTTTGAGGCTTTAACTGCGCTTCCATTGTTTTATATGGTTTTTCGATTGAAGGCAGGTTTGTTCGCTCCTGCTTTTCCCAAATCCCTCTGATTTTACCTTCCATAAGCCTTGTGTTTA
>JAFDJF010000178.1 GCA_019307645.1 Deltaproteobacteria bacterium | reverse complement strand
ACTGGTACGGAGGCCATTCTCGATGCGATGTACAGAATCCGGCATGGTCTGGCTCAACGCATGTTAGCAGGTGGTGCGGAAGGTGCTTCACCCTATATCTGGTCGGGGTTTGATGCTATGCGGGTCTTAAACCGGACACGCAATGATGAACCCGTTAAAGCATCTCGTCCCATGAGTGCAAGCGCCGCCGGGTTTATTCCAGGCGCCGGCTCCGGAATTTTGATGATTGAGAGTTTGGATAGCGCTCTGGAACGCGGCGCAAGAATTTATGCTGAAATTATGGGTGGAGCTATCAATTGTGGCGGCCACAGAATGGGCGGCAGTATGACCGCTCCAAACCCCGTCGGTGTTCAGCGATGTATTCAGAGTGCACTGACAGATGCCGGGATCGAAGGCAGCCAGGTAGACGCTATCAACGGGCATTTAACAGCAACATTTGCCGATCCGGATGAAATTAAAAACTGGGCAAAAGCATTGGGCAGAACTGAACAGGATTTCCCACTTATAAATGCTACCAAATCGCTGATCGGCCATAGCCTGGGTGCGGCAGGTGGTTTGGAATCCATAACATGTGTACTTCAGGTGTACAAAGGTTTTGTTCATGGGTCTGTTAATTGTGAAGATTTACATGCAGAATTATTGCCATATTCCAGTAGCATTGTCCAGAAAACCAGAGAAACACCGGAACTGAAAATCCAGGCAAAGGCCAGCTTTGGCTTTGGCGATGTTAATGCCTGTGTTTTATACAAAAAATGGCAAGCGTAAACAACAAAAAACAAAAGATATTTAAACATCATTAAGGAGATTTAGAAAATGACTAAAGATGAAGTCTTTAAAAAAATCGTCGATATTTTGAGCAAATATAGTAAGACTGAAATAAAAATGGAAAATATTTCGATGGAGACGTCAATTTTAGATGATTTAAAAATAAATTCTGCCAGATTGGTAGATATTGTACTTGATTTTGAAGATGTATTTGACATTGAAGTTGACGATGATGATGCGGACACCGTAGCAACTGTTGGCGATGGTGTAAATTTGATTATGGCTAAAATATAAATTGTGAGTTTATGTTATGGACTTGAAGTTAAAAGAAAAATTTGCTTTAAAAATTCAGTACCTTGTTGGCTGGATCACTTTCCCGTTTTGGGGAACGTTTTTAATTGCGCTCATGCGTTTCGTTGGCAGATATAAGGTTCAACAATTACGTGACATTCGTAGACAGTACAAACAACTTAAGCGGAGCGTGGAAGGTCCAATAATTGTTTGTTCAAATCATCTTACAAATATCGATTCGGTTATTTTGAACTGGAGTTTTGCTTCAATATTTTCCTATATGCGCTCTTTTAAAATTTTCTCATGGAATTTACCAGAGCGGGCTAACTTCTATCAAAATTTTATTTTACGGATTTTATGCTATCTCGGTAGTTGTGTTCCGATTGATCGAGGGGGTAGCAGAAGTGTCGTAAAAAAGTCTCTCGATAAAGTAACCTATCTTCTAAAAAAAGGCCATACAATAACTGTTTTTCCAGAAGGCGGTAGAAGTAGAACCGGTAGAATTGATTTGGATCGTTTCACTTACGGCGTGGGTAGATTAGTAAATAAGGTTAAAGACTGCAATGTCCTGTGTGTGTATTTACGTGGCCATAATCAAGAAAAATACAGCAACATTCCGCCTCGGGGCGCACGTTTCTATCTCGATATGGAACTCATAAGACCCCAGAGCACGCACTCGGGTTTACGCGCTACAAGGGATGTCGCCAGCCAGATAATAAGCAAGCTTGTACTCATGGAACAGGCTTATTTTGCTACTGCTAGGCAATGATATTGTTGATTTAAACGAAGCCGGCGTCACAGGTAAGTCTCATAGTGCCCGCTTTGTTGAACGGGTTTTCAGCCGTGAAGAAAAATCCGCTATTTCGGCCTCAGAACATCCTGATTTAACCCTCTGGATGTTCTGGGCAGCCAAAGAAACCGCCTACAAGGTCATTTCAAAAATAACCGGCCCCCAGGTCTTTTCACACAAAAAATTCAAAACTACTTTCCGTAAGCAAATTTCGAAATCAAAGTTAAAATTCGAAGTTATTTATGATGCGCAGAAATTTCAAATTGAATTAACTACTGATATAAACTACATTCATGCCGTTGGAATGCCTGTAAAGATTGGTGGGCTGCCAGACTATTTATTGTGCGAAAAGGTGCACCAGGTAACGCACTCTGAGTTAAAAGATTGGCAAAATAAAAACAGGTGGGCGGAATATTTTACAGAAGAAGAACTCGTTTCAATCCATCATGCGGAATCGGCTCTGGTACGCTTTCACTGCAAACAATTCGTAGCACAAGAATTAGAAATTACGCCATCGCGGCTGCAAATCATTCGTCCTTCTAAAGCACGCAGGCCGCAACCGCCTTTTCTTTTATTAGATAATAAACAGACTGAAATTGACATCAGCCTGTCTCACCATGGGGTGTGGTTGGGGTTCTGTTTTAGTACTAACCTGTTGCTAGAATGAAACTAGTTAGCAAAGGCTTCCATAATCACGGCTACGCCTTGTCCCCCTCCAGTGCAAGCCGTGGCCAGTCCGTACTTGAGGTTTCTGCTTCTCAGTTCAAGTAAGAGTGTATATGTCAATCTTGTCCCACTCATTCCCAGTGGATGGCCCAGAGCAATGGCCCCACCGTTGACATTAACCCTGTCCCTGTCCAATCCCAATTCCTTTTCAACGGCCACACATTGGCACGCAAAGGCCTCATTCACTTCGAAGAGGTCTATTTGTTCCAATTTTAATCCTGCCTTTTTCAGTACACGCTTGGTTGATTCAGCCGCACCGATGCCCATGATACTTGGGTCCACACCCACAATTGCCCATGCCACGATTTTTCCAATGGGCTCGAATCCATGCTCCTTCGCCTTTTCCCTGCCGCCAATAATAACAGCGGCTGCACCATCCACTATACCGCTGGCATTTCCACCCGTCACAATACTATCCTTGCCAAAGGCAGGGGGAATTTTTGCCAGGGTTTGGGGGGTGGTATCGGGCCTGATGTGGTCATCGGAATCCACGGTGAAAATTTCCCTTCTATGCTTTACATCCACTGCAACAATTTCCTCTTTGAACCTTCCTTCCTTAGTGGCCGCGGCCGCTTTCATCTGACTCTCATAGGCGAATTGGTCTGCATCCTCCCGGGTCACGCCGTACATATTAGCCAACTTGTCTGCTGTTTGGGCCATATTCATTTTGCAATAGGAGTCATACAGGGAATTCATGAGATAATCCTCTACCTTCTGATCTCCCATACGAAAACCTTCCCTTGCCCCGCGAAGCACATAGGGGACCTGGCTCATGTTTTCCATGCCTCCCGCCACAACAAAATCAGACTCCCCCAGAAGGATGTCCTTCGCCCCTGTAATGATCGACTGGAACCCAGAGCCGCAGGTCCTTCCCACGGTCAAGGCCGGAACGGTCTCGGGAAGGCCGGCAAACAAAGACACATGCCGTGCACCATAGCCGCCATCAGGGCTTGACTGCATCCCGTATCCAAAGATCACCTCGTCAATGAGCTCCATTGGCACCTGGAATTTCTCCAACGCCGCCTTCGTCGCGATAGCTCCAAGCTGAATTGCAGAAATGTCCTTGAATTTTCCTCCACCGGGCACGCCCACATAATCGGCCATGGGGGTCCTGACGCCTCCAATGATCACAACTTCAACATCCTGCATTCTTTTTTCTCCCGGACACTATTTTTATTGTCCTTTTAGCTCGTGAACCATAATCATACGTTGAATTTCGGAAGATCCCGCCGCCACCGTGAGCACCTTAGCATCCCTGAAATACCGTTCTATTGCATAGTCTTTCATGTATCCGGCACCGCCATATATCTGAACAGCATCCCCCGATATCTTGACAGCCGCTTCTCCGGAAAAGAGTTTTGCCGCAGAGGCTTCAAATCTGGCCGTTTTACCTTTGTCAAGCAGATGGGCGGCCTTGTATGTGAAGAGACGGGAGGCCTCAAGATTCATGGCCATATCCGAAATTTTGTGCTGTATCATTTGAAAATCAATGAGCGCTTTGTTGAACTGGCGTCTTCTCTTGGAATAGCTGAGTGCGCAATCAAAGGATCCCTGAGCCACTCCCAATGCGATAGAGGCCCAGCTCACCCTTTCCACATCCATGCCTTTTAAAAGTTGCATGTACCCGATGCCTTCTTCACCCCCCACAAGATTCCTGGCCGGCACCCTGCAATTTTTGAAATAAATCCTCCCGGTTGGAGAGCCCCTCATCCCCATCTTGTCAAAGGCTTTTCCAACAGAAAATCCATCGAAATGTTTTTCTACAATAAATGCGGATATGCTCTTGGGGCCTTTCTCCTTGGAGGTCTTTGCAAAAACAAGGTACACCTCTGCAAAGGGAACATTGGTAATGTAATTCTTTGAACCTTTCAGGAGGTACTCCTCCCCTGATTTTGTGGCCATGGTCCTGAGTGAGAATATATCGGATCCGGCTGCAACCTCGGCCAGGGCCATGGCACCCCACCTCCTGCCCTTGGCCAGATCCGGGAGATAGTTCTCTTTCTGTTCATTATTGCCATATCGATACAAATTATGGGCGCAGAGTATAGAATGTGGAAACAATGCCACAGGCACAGAGGCCGCGACCCTGGCCATCTCCTCCCCGGTAATGACCACGGACATATAATCCGAGAAGGACCCCCCATACTCCGACGGAATCCCACCTCCAGCATACCCGAGCTCAGCAAGGCGCTCAAATAGCGTGACAGGAAACTCCTGTTCCCTGTCCATGGACTTTGCCAGAGGGGCGATTTCTTTTTTTGAGAAATCTCTGACCGTCGCTTTTAGTTCTTGATGGGCATGACTCAATTCAAAATCCATGACAATCCCCGATATCCGCGGCCATCATTAGAGGTAAAAGCCTTTTCCGTTTTTTCCCCCGAAGTGCCCTGCAGCCACTTTCCTCTTGAGCAAAGGGGATGGCAGGAACCGTTCTCCATGGGTGCCCATGAGATCTGTTAAACGACGCAGCATCTCGTCTAAACCTATTTCGTCAGCCCACTTAAGCGGCCCCTTAGGCATCCCTGCCCCCACCTTCATCGCTGTATCGATGTCCCTGGAAGAGGCAACATTCTCGTCAAGGCAACGAATCCCTTCGTTCACCATTGATGCGACAAGTCGCATGGTTAAGGCATCGAGGTCATTTCCTGTTTCCCCAGGCTCCCTCACAATTCTTCCTTCATCGTATTTGTAGAAACCCTTTCCGGCCTTTACTCCCCACCGGCCCGTATTGTAGACCTCTATCAGAAGCGATGGCAGGGCAAACCGTCCGCCATATTCCTGTAGGAGGGCCGTATTGGAGTGGTATATGGTATCCCAGCCCACCATTTCCCCCAGCATAACCGGGCCCATGGGAATCCCTGCATTTTCTGCTGCCTGGTCAACAGCCTGGGGGCTTAATTCTTCTTCCACCAGGAAAAGCGCTTCATTTACATAACTTCCCAATAACCTGTTTACCAGAAACCCCGCACATTCCTTTACCTTAACCGGCACTTTTTTCATGAGCACGCACAGATTGACCACAGTTTCAACGGTCTCTTGGGAGGTCTCCAGGCCCGGAATGACCTCAACAAGCTTCATGACATGTGCCGGGTTAAACCAGTGCATCCCTATGACTTTGTCCGGCCTTTGAGTGAATCCACCCAGCTGGGAGACGGATAACGAAGAAGTATTGGATGCCAATATCGTAGAGGGCATGCAGGTTCGATCCAGTTCTTGAAACACCTTTTTCTTTAATTCCATCCGTTCCGGAACCGCTTCAATGATCAGTTCAACGTCACCGAGAGTTTCATCGCCTGCAATCCCAGTGAGGGATTCAATACCCTTCTGAATATTCTCATCAGAAATCACCCCCTTCTTCTTTAGAGAGAATAGATTTTTTTTAACTTTTCCGAGGGTGAGATCCACCCACCCTTGATCCCACTCCCTAAACACCACCTCAAGGCCT
>JAFDJF010000779.1 GCA_019307645.1 Deltaproteobacteria bacterium | reverse complement strand
ACCCCCATCAATGCACCTAATCAGGGGGCAGGTTCAATGGCCGAAAACTCTCTCTACAAGTGATACATTGAAGGGAGGCAGGTCACTTATGGAAAGTAAGTTTATGAGAGTTCTGATTGCGATCGCTCTAACGGGTCTGGTTACCAGCGGATGTGGGAGTGTTGAATCAGGGTATACGAAAACAGAAACCGTTCATATGGCTAACGGCATAAAGATCGGTGAGGTGGATTCGACCTCAGCCATTGTATGGGCTCGTCTTACAAAACATCCCGAACGCAATCTGAACGGCACGCCTTTTCCTGATCGCAAAAATCCCTTGGATGCCGAGAACCGCGGGGAATATGTCTACGATCTGGAAAACATGGAAGCGGCCGTGCCGGGTGTCGAGGGGCAGGTGCGGATCTCCTACGGGCCAATGGGAAGCAAAGAATCAACACAGATGACTGCCTGGCATTGGGTACTGCCGGATAGGGATTTTACGCGCCAGGTGAAAATCGAAGGGCTTTTGCCCGGAACCAAATATTCGATCATGGCAGAGGGGCGCGGCAGTCAAAACGGTGAGGTCACATGCAGGATCGAGGGCGGGTTTAAGACGGCTCCCTCGGCCGCGACGCCGGCGAAAATTCGCTTTTCGGTCGTGACGGGGCAGGACTATCCTCGACGCGACGATCCGGTGAACGGTCATAAAATATACCCGCATATGTACAGGCTTGGCCTGGACTTTTTTGTGCACACCGGTGATATCGAGTACTACGACAAGGCCGGCCCCTATGCCGATAACATTGAGTTGGCGAGGTTTAAGTGGAACCGGATGTATGCGATGCCCTTCCAGCGGGCGTTCCATAACCGAACGGCCAGCTACTTCATGAAGGATGATCACGACACGCTGAGGGACGACTGCTGGCCGGGGCAGAGCTATGGCAGGGAGCTGACGTGGAAGGACGGACTTGCGATCTTTCGCGAGCAGATTCCCATGGGAGACAAGACCTACAGAACCGTACGCTGGGGTAAGGATCTGCAGATATGGCTGGTTGAGGGAAGGGATTTCAGGAGCCCTAACAACATGGCCGATGGACCCGACAAGACCATCTGGGGTGAGAGGCAGAAGCAGTGGTTCTTCGATACGGTCAAGAGATCGGATGCGACATTTCGTATCCTGATAAGCCCGACGCCGATCGTGGGGCCCGACCGCGCAAGCAAAAACGATAACCATGCCAACAAGGGTTTTACGCATGAGGGCGATCAACTGCGTGAGTTCATCAGCGGGCAGAAGAACATGTTTGTGGTCTGCGGTGACCGGCACTGGCAGTATGTATCGGTCGATCCGGCCACGGGTACAAAAGAGTATTCCTGCGGGCCAACCTCCGACAAACATGCCGGCGGATTCAAGGAAGAAAACAGGTCGTCCATGCATCGGTATCTGCAAATAAAAGGCGGGTTCTTGTCTGTGACAGTCGAGAGAGCCAACGAAAAGCCGACGATCATCTTTCGGCATCACGGGGTCGATGGAAGCGTCTACAACGAAGATATCATCACTCAGAAATAATAAAAGGAATTCATGCCTGAATGTCCCGCATGACGATTAGACAAATACGCGCAAGGAGTTAAGAAGAATGGAACCTAATGTAAAACCTAAAGAGATGAGCCTTCAACTCAAAACACTATATGCAGCCATTTTGTCACTCATGCTTGTGGGGCTTGTTTTTGCAGCGGAAGCACAGGATGTATCTCCAATATTGTCATGGGATTTTAGTGAAATACATGACAGTACCACCATTGAACAACAGAGCGGGATCTCCGATACCCTGGAAGGATATGTCAAAACAGCACCCGGAATAAGCGGCAGCGGACTGAGGCTTGATGGATTTACCAGCTGTTTAAAACACAAGTCACTGTTGAGGCCTGGGTTGCTCTTGGGAATTACCCATGGAACTGGTGCCCCGTTCTCACTACAGAAAGCGATGAAACCAAGGGCTATCGTCTCATGATAGGCCCGCATGGCGAAGTCTCCCTCCAGACTGCGATCGCAGAACAATGTATCTCCTGCACAACAGAGAGATTGAGCATTCCCCTCAGAAAATGGATGCACATTGTGGGTGTCTATCGAGCAAATACTGATCTGGCAGTTTATATAAACGGTGAAATGAAAGCCTCCATTCCCATCCATGGGGAAATGGGCTACGCAAGAAACAGCGAATGTGTCATCGGTATGGTTGCTTATCCGGAGAAACCTTCTGATATTCATCGGACGTGGGGTACTTTGCCTCAATACTTCGGGTTGACCGGCATAATCGATGAAGTAAGGGTCTATTACAGCGCAAAAACAGACAGGGACGTCGCAGCGGATTTTTCCGGCTTCGAAATGAAAGAACCCGATATCAAAGCGCATAAACTGCCCGACATTGAAAAGCATCCCGGCCGTTTCGGTGCATACTATACGAAACTGAAATACTACGAGGGCTGGGACAACTTGTGGCCTGTTGACCAAGACCCCGATATAGTCGTGTGCTTCGATAAACTCCCTGTCAAAGTCATGTTCTGGAGGGGGATACGATACGGCACCTCCGAGGGATGTTTCGAACACATGCAGGACCGCCATTGTCGCTTTTCACACGTAAGGATCATCGAGAATACTCCTGCCAGGGTTGTTGTGCATTGGAGATATGCACCAGTCAGTGCATACAACAATACCTGGAGAGTGGATCCCAAGACCGGGTGGGAATGCTGGATCGACGAATATCACTTCATATATCCTGATGCAGCGGGTATTCGGAAGGTGTCGTGGAAGAAGGGGACACTGAAAACTCCGCGCCAGCTCCAGGAATCACTGCCCCTGCTCCATCCCGGACAGGTGGAGAGCGATCTGCTCCACAAGGACTATGTTCATGTCGCCGATTATGACGGAAACATCAATCCTGTCTCCTACGTCGAAAACCCGGAAAAAATGGATAGGGAATTTGCCAAAGATTACACGGTTCAGCAGTACAACTTCAGATCAGAAAACAAGCCCTTTATCTGCTTCGAACCGGGCAACCGGATGCTTGTGAGATGGAATCGCCTCGACAGATACAACAGCCACAGCGGCTGCAACCATTTCCCTGTCGGACAGGCGCGATGTGACGGACGTACCAGCACTACATCCGACCGACCGTCCCACTGTGACAGCTTCCCGATATCCTATCCCGTGATACATGAAAAAGGTGACCGCTACTTCTGGAATGGCCTCTACGGGATAAACGGCATGGATATGGAAGAGGTAGTAGAACTCGGCAGATCATGGGCCTTTGCACCCGAAATTGTTATTAAGAC
>JAFDJF010000177.1 GCA_019307645.1 Deltaproteobacteria bacterium | reverse complement strand
GAATTCTTCAATTTGTTCCACGGCAACCTTAATACCCTCTTCGGCCGCCTTTCCCTTTCCAGCGCCCTTTATTCTTTCAATCAAGGCATCCGGAACATCCATGCCGGGAACGGACTTGGCCATGTACCTCGCCATACCGACACTTTTGAGAGGGGTTACGCCGGCCAGGATGTAGCACTTTTCGGCGAGGCCCATGTCCACGGCCTTTTTCATGAATTCCCTGAACCTGTCCATATTGTAAATGCATTGAGTCTGAATAAAATCTACCCCGGCCTTTACTTTTTTCCCCAGACGATACACCCGCCACTCATAGGGTTCTGCAAATGGATTGGATGCGGCGCCAATGAATATCTTTGGGGCTTCATCAAGTTCAGCGCCACTCAAGAAAGTTCCTTCGTCACGCATCTGTTTGGCCATGCTGATAAGCTGCGTGGAATCTATATCAAATACGCCCATTGCCTGTGGATGATCGCCAAAACTCTGATGATCACCTGAAAGACATAGCATGTTCTTTATACCGTGGGCACTTGCGCCGAGTATGTCGCTCTGCATGGCTAGGCGGTTGCGGTCCCGGCAAACCATTTGAAAATTGGGTTCAAGACCTTCCTGGATTAAGATAATGGAGGCGGCCCAGCTTGACATTCTCACTACGGCTGTTTGATTATCTGTTATGTTGACCGCGTCAACATTGCCTTTCAAGTATGCGGCCTTTTTTCTGACCTCTTCAGCGTTTGCTCCACGTGGCGGGCCCAGCTCACCTGTAAAAGCAAAATGACCCGCTTTTAAGACCTTTTCTAAATTACTCCCTGATTTCATTTCTATTTCCTCTCTGATGATAGTAAACCCTTATAAAGCAGTAGCAGCAAACCTGAGTCCTGGACAGAAGACCCAAGTATAACCGGTTCAACCCGCAGGCTGTTATCCCGAGGTTTTTTCGGATGCTCTGTACCCAGGCTGGATAACAGTCCTGGGAATCTGGTTTTGCCAGTCCTGCACAGGTGTAATTTCCATAATACTGTCCAGCCGGCCCTGCTTTGAAAGGCGTTCATAGATCAAGTACCAGGCACAGGGTTGATCCTTATTGATCTCACAGCTGCCCTGATTTGTTCCCCCGCAGGGACCATTGTAGAGCCCCTTTGCACACATGGTTACAGGACAGATGCCTCCGGTCATCGCCAGGACACAGCTACTGCACGAACGGCACCTTTCTTCGTACCAGCCAACATCCTGATTAACACCGATAAATGTAGTGTCCACCGCTGGAAATACCGGCTTTTCCGGATATCTCTCAGCCAAAAACTGGATCCCCGCACCACAGGCCATGGATAGTATTGCTTCATAGTCATCTATTATCGTATCCAGGGCCTCAAGGTATTCTCTGTCGCACTGTCTCTCTATGGTAACTGCGCCAAGTTCGAGGGGATTATCGTCCAGCTTCCTGGCCATATCAAGTTCAGCGTTTAAAACAGAAACTTCCTTTTCTCCACCAGCAAGACAAACGGCTACGCAGGTACCGCAGCCAACGTTCAGAACTTTTTTGTAGCCCTTCAGGTAATTTTTTATTTCTTCAAAGGGTTTTCTTTGAGCGACTATCATATTCCCTCCAAGGGTTTCTTTTAAGAGTTCAAATGTTTCTTTAACGGATTGGGACCCAGCGCCAGAATATTTTCGTTCATTTCCTTTGCATAGGCGGCAAAGGTTGGCCCTTCACCCGATGATAGATTATACATCCTGACCCTGTCGGCTTCGATACCCACCTCTTCAAGCAACATCCGGACATGATTGACCCGTTCACGACACCTCAGATTTCCTTCATTATAATGACAGGTCCCTTCAAGGCAGCCGACAGCATATACGCCATCAGCGCCCTTTTGGATTGCCCTTAGAAGGTGCATCACATCAACCTTTCCGGTACAGGGCACCCTGATTATTTTAATGTTTGATGGATATTCAAGTCTCATGGAACCTGCCAGGTCCGCGGCTGAATATCCTCAGAAGTCACAGCAAAAAGCTATAATGTTTGGTTCAAAATCTGTCATCGCATACTCCCTGCCAGCAATGCGTCAATCTTACACGCTATCTGATCGTCTTCGTAAAAGTTCAGCTGAATCGCCTGCCTCGGACAGACCCCTGCACATACGCCGCATCCGTGGCATAAGGCCTCGTCAATTTCAATAACCCCTTCCTCCGTATTGAAGACCGGGACCTCAAACGGGCAAGAGCGAACACAGGTAAGACATTTCACACAATGGTCGGTATCGACTTTGGCGGTAATCGCTGAAAGTTTGATCTCCGAATTGGCTAGAAATGTCGTGGCCCTGGATGCAGCTGCCTGTGACTGGGAAATGGCCTCTGAAATCAACTTCGGGCCATGGGCTGTTCCACAGAGGAAAATGCCTTCTCCCGGCATATCCACCGGGCGGAGTTTGACATGGGCTTCAATAAAGTAACCTTCCTGATTGCGGTTCAGTTTCATGATACGGCTTAATTGTTCTGTATCCGCTGCCCTCATGCCGGCACTCAAGGCCAATAGGTCTGCCGTTATTGAAATGTCTTGTTGCAGGATATGGTCTTTCACAGTAACAAGAATGCCTTCAGATGAGGCCTTAACATCCGGCGGGGCGTCAGTATCGAATCGGATAAAAAAGACGCCGTTTTCTCTTGCCTCCCTGTAATAATCTTCAAGCAGCCCATAGGTCCTCATATCCCTATACAACACAAATACCTGGGCATCAGAGTTGAGCCGTTTGATATGAAGCGCATTTTTAACAGCACTCTGACAGCATATACGCGAGCATTCCTGCATTTCATCATTTCGAGATCCCACACACTGGATCATGACGACCGTGTTGAGATTCGATGCGCCATGATCTTCGAGCCTGTCTGCCAATGCAACCTGCGTGACAACCCTGTCGTCTTCTCCGTAAAGATATTCTTTGGGCTGATATTCTGTTGCGCCGGTTGCAACAATGATAACCCCATGCTCTATGGTTTGCACTTCTTTTTCAGAGCCCGCTTCCACTTCTGTTTTAAAGTTACCTTTGTAGCCGCCGAAACCCAGAACCTTAGCATCGGTTAAGACCTCTATCTTTTCATGTTCATTTACCCGGCCAATAAGTTTTTCCAGATATGCACGAATGTCGCTTCCCTCAATGGTATGATGAAGCTTTCGAGAATAGCCCCCCAATTTGGAATCTTTTTCCGCAAGAACAACCTCAAATCCTTGTTTCCCCAGACTGAGTGCGGCATTCATCCCGGCAATGCCACCGCCTATGACCAGGGCACGCTGGGTTATCGAGATCACTCTTTCCGTAAGTGGTTTTAATCTGCCGGACCTCGCAACAGACATTCTCACAAGATCTTTTGCCTTTTGAGTGGCAAGTTCCGGGCTCTTTGAATGGATCCAGGAATCCTGATTCCTGATGTTGGCCATTTCAAAGAGATATCGGTTTAGACCACAGGCTTCAAGGGTTTCCATAAACATGGGCTCATGGGTCTTGGGAGTGCACGATGCAACAACAACGCGGTTAAGCTTGTGTTCTATTATTTTTTCTTTAATTTTTTCCTGGGTGTCCTGAGAACAGGTAAAGAGGTTCGAATCCGTAAACACTACATCAGGAAGAGTCCCCGCATAATCCTGAACAGCGGGAACATCAATGATTCCGCCGATGTTGATCCCGCAATTACAAACAAAAACGCCTATTCTTGGGTCCTGACCGCTGACATCGACTTGCTCCGGAATTTCAACTGCCCTGGTATCCGTTCCCCGTGCCTCGGAGAGATCCGCACCTGCAAGGCACGCTGCAGCGCTTGCCTCAGTTACGGATTCTGGAATATCCTTGGGCCCCTGAAATACGCCGCAGGTATAGATACCCGGACGGGAAGTCTCAACCGGTGCAAACGGATCTGTTGCGGCAAAATTGTAATGATTCAAGTCAATATCAAGGCGTTTTGCAAGCTCTACAGCGGTCTCAGGGATGGTCAGTCCTACGGATAAAACGACCATAGAAAAGGTTTCTTCTTTTTGCTTCCCGGCCTCATCAACATACTGAATCACGAGGTCTCCGGTTTCCGGCACTTCGGAAACCGTGTGGACCCTGGACTTGACAAAACGAACGCCCTCCTTGTCTCTTGCCCGCAGGAAATATTTTTCATAGTCCTTGCCAAAAGTCCTCATATCCATATTGAAAATGACGGCATCGAGATCCCCATGGATATGTTCTTTAGCAATCATGGCCTCTTTTGTGGCATACATACAGCATACAGAAGAACAGTAGCCATTGCCGCACTTGTTGATATCCCTTGATCCGACACACTGGAGCCATGCAATGCTTTTCGGTTCTTCCCGGTCAAGGGGGCGCATGACATGGCCTAAATAGGGGCCTCCGGCAGACAGGATTCTTTCGAATCCTTCGCTCGTTACCACGTTGGGGTATTTGCCATATCCCAGAAAATCCAGATCTGAGGGATCAAATCCTTTGGTTCCCGGAGAAAGGATAACCGAACCCACTGTAACCTGGGTTTCCTCTTCTTTGTCATCGTAGTTAACCGCTTTTGCCAGACAGGTGTTTTCACACAAGCCGCATCCAATGCATGCGTCAGGATCAATTGCATAGGCAAGAGGAACCGCCTGGGCATATTCAATATAAGCTGCCCTTCTATCATTCATGCCCTTGTTGATTTCATTTATTGCTGATACCGGGCAATGTATGGCGCAGTCACCGCAGCCTGTACATTTATCAGGATCAATGAATCGAGGATGGTTTGTGAGTGTAACTGAAAAATTTCCCGGATCACCTTCAATGGATTTTACTTCACTGTTTGTTATCAAGTTGATGTTCAGATGCCGGCCGACCTCGACCAGTTTGGGTGAGATAACTCACATGGTACAGTCATTGGTCGGAAAGGTCTTGTCAAGCCGGGCCATCAGGCCGCCGATGGTGGGCGATTTCTCCACCAGATAAACATAATAGTTCGAATTAGCGAGATCCAGAGATGCCTGCATGCCGGCAATACCGGCACCAACAACCATGACAGATCCGCTTTTTTTAGCTATAGCTTTTCCCATTATTACTCCCTTATAAAGCTGCAAATACGGGCTTCCTGTCCTCCATGCCGGTGAACTCAACCAGGCTCGTCCTTTCCATGTCTGCAAGAAGGTAGGAAATCCGCAGGATAGCAAGCCCGGTCTTTTCGCTGATAGCCCTGACATTCGTCCAATCCTGCTTTATTGCCAGATAGATCAGGTTCTTGTGATACTCTCGTTCAAGCATGTCAAAAAGAACAGCCTCGTACTTTTCAACGTCCCATTTGCGGCCGTAGACATCTCCTTGGGTGGTAATCTTAACTTCCTTGCCCACCAGCCAGCGCAGTGTTTCACCGTCGAGGGTCATTTCTGCGGCAGAAAGCTGCATGTCAAACGCCGCAGCATCCAGTTTGCCTTGATCTCTGATGGAATCGGTGACGGCGGTAGCAACTTCTGCAAAACGCTTTGCTTCTGCTGATGACACCCAGGCAAAATGAAGTCTGTCTTTACCGATGCCTGCAATTTCCAGCAGCTTCTGTGTCAGAAGCAGCTTTTTCTCGGCCTGTACATTACCCTCCAGGTAATGGCAATCGCCGAAATGTCACCCGCCGACCAGGGCACCGTCACATCCCTCTTTCAAGGCTTTAATGATAAACACAGGATCAACACGTCCGGAACACATGACGCGCACCGTCCTGAGGTTAGACGGATACTGCAACCGTGAAACGCCAGCCAGGTCTGCCCCGGCATATGCACACCAGTTACACAAAAAAGCAACGATTTTAGGCTCAAAATCTGCCATATTTTCACCTGCCAAATAAGATAGTTAGTAAATAATCTGAAAGTTTTGCTTTACACTACCGCACACACGGCGGCTTCAATCTGTTCATCACGGAAATGGAGCATATCAATCGCTTTTTGCGGACATGAGGCCGCGCACAAACCGCACCCCTTACAGGACGCAGGGATGTTTTTCGCCCTTTTTCCCAGTCCTTCAACTTCTTCAAGTACGATTGCGTTGAATGAGCAGACTTCAG
>JAFDJF010000778.1 GCA_019307645.1 Deltaproteobacteria bacterium | reverse complement strand
AACGGTCCCAGTCAGTTTCCCATGCCCACGCATCTCGAGGTCCTTTTGGGCGATTTCAAAGCCGTCACGGCTTTGAACCAGTATGTTCAACCTTGAAACAGCGTCCTCCTGCAGCCCTTTGGACGCCATAAGCAGACACAGACCTCGCTTTTTACCTCTTCCCACGCGGCCTCTCAGTTGATGAAGCTGGCTCAGCCCAAATCGCTCGGGATGCTCAATCACCATGACCGTGGCACCTTCTACATGGACCCCAACTTCAATAACAGTGGTCCCGACCAAGAGATCAATCCGGCCGTTTCTGAACTGTTCCATGACCCGGTCTTTTTCATCAGAAGACAGGCGGCCGTGGATCAGACCGATATGAAAGCGAGGGGAAAAGAGCCTTACCAGTTTTTCGTGCATTTGCAGTGCGTTCTTTAAATCCAGATCCTCCGATCCTTCGATTACAGGACATATGACGATTGCCTGTTCATTGTCAGCCATTCTTTCGCTGATCGTATTAAAAACTTTTCTCTTCTGACTTTTATCCACAATGAAGGTTTCGACCGCCTGGTGACCTTCGGGATATTCCTTGATTGAAGAGATGTCGAGGTCTGCATAGACCGTCATGGAAAGGGTCCTTGGGATCGGTGTCGCAGACATGACAAGGAGATGCGGGTTTTCACCCTTTCCGTCCAGCATGGCGCGCTGCGTAACACCAAACCGATGCTGTTCGTCAATTATCACAAGCCCCAGCCTGGAAAAGGAAAGGCCCTCCTGAATCAACGCATGGGTCCCGATTATCAGGTTGTGCCGGGCATTTTTGACCTTTTCATATGCTTCCAGGCGTTCAGCGTTCTTGATTCCACCGGTCAGAAGGACAGGACGGAACCTCATCTTTTCCGGAAGCCCTGAGAAGTACAAAAAGTGCTGTTTTGCCAGGACCTGGGTTGGCGCCATGATCGCCACCTGCCAGTTATTGAAAATGGTCGCGTATGAAGCGGCAGCAGCAACGACGGTTTTCCCGCATCCCACATCTCCCTGGAGGAGGCGGTTCATAGGCCTTTCACCGTTTAAGTCTGCGAAGATTTCCTGGATAGCGCTACTCTGATCTCCGGTCAGGGTAAAAGGGAAGCACTCTTTTGCCTGATAAATCAGGTCGTTTGGGATTGACAAAACGGGCCCTCTTCTTGTCTCGCGGGATTTTTTTCTGAAGGCAATCGCAAGCATGACGCTGAAAAAACGGTCAAAGGTGAGCCTTTGGTGAAATTTTGTGTTGAACCGGTTAAGCAGTTCAATGGATGACCCTTCCGGGGGAAAGTGAATATGTTTGATGGATTCTCTCAACGCCGGCAAGCCGAGACTGCGCAGTATCTCCCTGGGAATACCGTCAGTCAGGGTTTTCTGATATTGATCGATGGCTACCCTGATCACAGATCTCAGCACTTGCCCGGACAGACCTTTGATGGCAGAATATACGGGATAGAAACCGGGAGCGCCTTTTGTTTTGTCCTGATCTGCCGAGTAAATGTCAGGGTGAAGCATTTGTCTCCTGCCTCGATTATTCTGGATCTTTCCATAGGCTGTAAGCTCCAGATCCTTTTTTGCAAAGCCCTTGAGATGGGCCTTTCTGTACCTGAACCAGAGAAGATCCACATCAGAGGTTTTGTCTTTGATCGTTATCCTGAACAGTCCCTTCCCGCTTCGGAAATACCGTTCCTCCCTGCCTGAGACAACCTTTCCTCTGACCAGTACGGGCACCCCTTCTCTGGTTTCGTTGATTGGCGCTACACGACTTCTGTCTTCATAACGGATGGGTGTAAAAAGCAGTAGATCGAGAATGGTATGAATGCCTTTTTCGGCCAGAAGTTCGGCCAGAAGTTCGGCCCTTTTTGATCCGATTCCTTTTAGAGATGTAAGGGGACGGTTCAGCTGTGTGGTTTGAACGAGGTGGTTGGCAGAGATTAATTGTTTGTTATTGAAGTGCACGGAATATCACGGAATTAATAGTTTTAGGGTTTACAAAAGCAATATCAAATTATACGACGTTAATCAAACACGTTTACTTATCGGTCTTTGACCTTGAACCTGATTAGTTGCGACAGACAAGAGAAAAGATTTGACAAGCAAACCGGCAGATACTACACAAATACAAGGTGTCGCCGGTTTCAAGGCGTCGTTTTTTATCCAATTTCTAGATTCAGGACTCAGGATATCAGGTAAATGGCAACAAAAGATAATGAAAAGAGTAAATACGCCGAGGCGGGTGTTGATATTGAAGCCGGGAACAAGTTCGTAGAACTCATAAAACCAATTGTTAGCAAGACTTTCAAATCAGGTGTCATCACCGAGATAGGAGGATTTGCCGGGCTTTTTTCCTTGAATACCCAACAGGTCAAGACTCCTGTGCTGGTTGCCTCTACTGACGGGGTGGGTACGAAGCTGAAGATTGCGTTTATGCTGAATAAGCACGATACTATCGGCATTGACCTTGTTGCCATGTGTGTGAACGATATAATGGTACAGGGTGCTATCCCGCTTTTCTTTCTGGATTATCTGTCAATGGGAAAGCTGGATGTGAACCAGGCCAAGGATATTATCCAAGGCATTGCAGACGGCTGCCAGGAAGCAGAGTGCTCTCTTATCGGGGGTGAAACCGCTGAAATGGCAGGGTTTTATGATGAGGGTGAATACGATCTAGCAGGTTTTGTAGTTGGGCTTGCTGATAATGAAGATCTTTTGGACGGCTCTGAGATTGCAGTTGGCCACAGGCTGATCGGCATCGGTTCCAGCGGGCTCCACAGCAATGGGTATTCCCTTGTACGCAAAATCTTTTTTGAAGACCTGAAGATGTCTGTGGACGATTATGTGCCGGATTTTGGCAGAACCGTCGGAGAGGAACTTCTGGAGCCAACCAGAATATATGCCAGGACCATCAGGTATCTCAGGCGAGATTTTCGGATTTTTGGCATCTCTCACATCACCGGTGGAGGACTTATTGATAATATCCCCCGGATTCTCCCGGAAAGGTGTAAGGCGGTTATTGATAAATCAGCCTGGACTCCTCACAGCATATTTTCATTTCTCCAGAAAGAGGCCCAGATTTCAGAACGGGAGATGATGCGGACCTTTAATAACGGCCTGGGTCTTGTGGTTGTTGTAAGAGAGAAAGATGCTGGTGAGGTCCTGTTAAGGCTGAAAGCGATGGGTGAGACCGCTTATCTTATCGGTTCAGTAAAAAAAAAAAAAAAGGATGAGGAAGCTGTCCAGTTTGCAGATTGATTCGTCTTTAATTGGAACAAAGTGTGGAATGTAAGGTGATTATAACCTTGGGATCATCTCCAAAAGAGTTGATCTAAAAGAAGGGTTCAAGGGGTCCAGGGTTCAAGGATTCGAGTGAAATGCTTAAAAATTATAAAGAGTTAAACGTATAGCAAGAATCGTATAAGCTTTGTTTGTATTTAAAGGAGATCGGGGATGTCGAGAAAATGCTGAAAGCGATGATCAAATCCATGGAAAACAAGCACTTGAACCCTTGAATCCTGGACCCCTT
>JAFDJF010000777.1 GCA_019307645.1 Deltaproteobacteria bacterium | reverse complement strand
ATGAAGAGGCGGTTCCACTCTTTAAAAAAGCCCTTGAAATTGAACGCGGCGACAAAGAAACCCTTTTCCTTCTTGGATTGTCCTACCGACACCTGGAGCAGTATGAAAAGGCGGCTGCCATATTTGAAAAGCTCACCTCCCTGGCACCGGTCAAAAACAAAGTCTTCCATGAATTGGGCGTTTCATATGGAAGGCAGGATAAACTCGCACTTGCCCACTACAATTTCGGCATCTACTTCATGAGATTAAGAGAGGCCAAAAAGGCAAGATTTCATTTTGAAAAGGCGGATAAGCTGGCACAAGGGGATACCGCCTTACAGAAGAAAATCGATCGCGCAACACAGAGTCTCACCGAGTAAAGAATCCGAGTCCTGAGGGCCCGGCTTTGGGTTACCCCTGGAAGGGAATTGTTTATAGACATCTTTTTTAGAGTGGTGGAGTATTGAAAAAGCAAAGAACAAGAAACTTCGGAACATGTTGTGATTTAGAAAAACACTGTTTTTCCCTGACCTCCAGCTGAGAGTTCTGAGTGCCTCTTCTTCCCCCGTCGGAAACGGGATCTTCGACAATACTCCGTGTAAAGAACACGTTACGGCAGAGCCATCTGTCTCTGACCCCCGAATGGCGGGATCATCGACTGGCCCATGAGCACCAGGTTTCAAAAGCCGAATAAATATCCAAAAAACTCTAAAAAACAACGATTTTGCGAGATCGCGTCTGTGGATAAATTCACTCACAAAAACGCATTTTCATTTAAGTGTTTCAATTTATTTATTAAAATCAATCTCTAAATTGTCCTTCATATCGCGAGGTTAACCCATCACAACAAATTTTCCCTGCAACCATAGTATGTTAGAATTTGTCAGTAACATGTCCATGCCAAGCTTCATCCTCCCGCCTACACGCTTTGACAAATCCGTTACAATTCCTTTATGAATGCAGCATTTCTTTCCATCAATTACTGTTCTCATGATACGCCACCTCTGATAATGTGCCGGGAGGCTGCCCGAGAATGGGCTTCGTTGAAAGATTGATTGAAATTTTGAGGGCGAAAGGCGGCAAAGCCCAAAACGCCCTGAGGCGTAACCCTGGTCTACGCTGAGGATGTTTTGGGCTTGCCAACGCAGTCTCCTGAAATTTCCGGTTGGTCGCAGCAGAAAACGATTTTTTGACAGCCTCCGAAATAGGATAAAGCTTCGTAATGATCGCTTCCGGAAAGAAAAACTGCTCCCCAAACCTGTTTTTTTGCTACAGGCAAGACGCATCTATTCCTGGAGAAATGACTAATGGCAGCATTGATCACAGGCATCAACGTGCGCGAGGCAGATGTAGCGGTTCCTTATTTGCAGAACGAAGCATTTGATCGCACTTTTAATGGCGTTGTCATTTCTGATCTTAAGGGCAACATTCAGTTTGTAAACTCGACCTTTGCCGCGCTGCATGGTTACAGCGAGAGGGAACTTCGTGGCAAACATTTGAGCCTTTTTCACACAGAAGGACAAATGAACCAGGAAGTAATCCCCTTTCTTGAAAAAGCAAAAATGTATGGACATCACCAGGGAATTGTTGGTCATATGAAGAAGGATGAATCAACATTTTCCACCAGGATGTCCTCGAATGTTCTGACGAATGATCGTGACGTTCCCATCGGCCTCATTGTTATCATTGATGATGGCTGCAATCCTCTCGAGCTTGAGAAAAAACAGTGCTCGCGTCGGAAGACACATCACACAGAAACCCCTGCCAGAGAAATTGCTCATGATTTTAACAACTTCCTGAATGTCATAATAGGAAATATCGACTTAACCATAAGGAGCGTCCCTGAGCACAGCCAGGTCCGAAGCAATCTGGAAGAAGTGCTTGTGGCGAGTACACGCGCGCAGGACCTGGTTCAGGAGATCCTCACTGCCAACCGTCGGAACCATCACGAACTGAAGCCTTTGCAGGTCCCTTTGGTGGTAAGGGAAACATTGAGACTGCTCCGACCCTCCCTGCCAACTTCCATTGAACTCAGTGTAAATATCTGCAAAGGAAATG
>JAFDJF010000176.1 GCA_019307645.1 Deltaproteobacteria bacterium | reverse complement strand
GGTCCTCAGGGCCAGTCGAAGATCCCGCTATTCGGGGGTCAGAGACAGATGGCTCTGCCGTAACGTGTTCTTTACACGGAGTATTGGAGTGATGGAGCACTGGAGTATTGTCGAAGATCCCGTCTCCGACGGGGGTAGAAGAGGCCCTCAAAACTGCCCAGTTGGAGGTCAGTGGAAAACAGTGTTTTTCTAAATCACACCATGTTCCGAGGTTTCTTGTTCTTTGCTTTTTCAATACTCCAAAAAAAGAGGGCTATAAACAATCCCCTTCCAGGGGTAACCCAAAGCCGGGCCCTCCCCGAATAGCGGGATCTTCGACAGGACCCGGATTCTTTACTAATATTATCCGCCGAAGGCGTTCCTCCGTTCGACGTTCGATGTTGGGCGTTCGATGTTCAATGTTCAGGTCTTTAAAGTTGCTCGAAGTTATCTTTTTTCCTCAACGTTAAGACCAACGTGTCTCCACCGAGCGGAGGATTTGACCTTGACTCGAAAAGACCATTCTCGCATACTCAGGAGTCAGAGCGTCTGCTGAAAAGGAGAAGTGTGCTATGGAGATTGTAGATGAATTAAAAAAGATTGCAGGCCACCACAGGGTCTCGACCTCAGAAGCCGTCTGCCTGTCCTACGCGTTCAGTCCGGCTCTTGGTAAGGACTGGGTTCCGAAACCGGATATTGTCGTCATGCCGGAAACCACTGAACAGGTCTCTCAGATATTGAAAGCGGCAAACAAATACAAGGTATCTGTCACACCAAGGGGAAGTGTTGGATGGGCAGGGCACGGCGGTCCCCTTTATGGCGGGATTCTTCTGGACCTTACGCTGATGGACCGCATCATTACGCTGGATACCATCGGGATGAAAGCGGTTACCGAGGCAGGATGTAGTTTTTTCAAGCTTTCCCAGGAACTGTTCAAAAACAACATGATGCTGCCCACTGCGGAATACGGTCCCGGGCCAAGCGTAGCTGCATCAGCCATCACGCCTGTCAACGGCTTCGGTAAGACAAGGTACGGCCGAAACATCGATCTGGTTGAAGGTTTCGAAGTTGTGCTTCCCCAGGGAGAGATTGTCCGGGTGGGCTCCATGGCATATGCGGATACGGATTTCGGTCCGTTTTACCGCTACATCACAGGCCCTGATCTGGTTGGGCTCTTCACCCAGTCCAATGGGGCATTCGGGATCGTTACAAAGGTGGCTTACAGCTGTCTGCGCAGGCCGAAACACTGGGCCTTCCATACTTATTACTGGAGGCTCGATCAACTGGAAGAAGTGACGAACACGATGATTGAGGCGACAGCTGTTGAGATGTTCGATGTGCACATCAATGATAAATGGAAGTATGCAGCAGGCGAAGCAAAGGCGGAGGAGAAGATGCTTCCGGAGGATTGTCATTTCATTGTATATTTTATCGTCAATGGGGAAAATGAACAGGAACTGTCAGGCAAGGAGCAGGCGCTGGCGGAGATTTGTGAAAGGGACGAAGGAACCTATCTGCCGGCTATTGGCAGAGAATTTTTTACTGAATGGCCCACCTTTTTCTGCATGGCTTCCCACCCTATCATGACGGATACCTTTGCTCTCATGCGGGAGGTTTCGGGTGGTTCATACATCTACATATATGACAGCCCCAATTACCCCATTTCGGCATTTCCGGAGGTCTATTTAAAGCTCAAGGAGGTCGGGGAAAAATATAATATATGGGGTTTCCCTCGATTGACCATCTTTGACGGTTTTCCCATGAAGGGACAGACCATGTGCTCCCAGACGTGGGCATTCATCGATGACAAAGACCCGTACTGGAAAGAACAGATCTTCAAGAGCAGGGATGAATTCAGAGAATGGTTCGGAAAAAAAGGCGGAACCTTTCAGGCACAGTTTCCTCCCGCCATCCCGGGATATTCGTGGACCAATCAGGACAGCACCTTCAAATTTCTTCAGACGCTCAAAATGGCGCTTGATCCCAATGATATTCTGAGCCCTGGAACGTTTGGAACGGAGGTGGCAAACACATGGCCGAGCTGAAGAAAACGAATCTGGGAGAAATCAGGGAGAAATGGTGTCTTTGCATGAACTGCGCGGCCTGTTATTATCACGGCCCGATTATCCCTCATAACTGGCTGGAACTGCCGCCTGAGCGGTGGGATGCACCACTTGCCAAATGTCCTTCTTTTGAATTTTTCGGGTTCAGGGCATATACACCGGTTGGCAGATTGAACCTGGCAACGGTTGCTTTCGGGGATGAGACGTTTCCGGTAACCGATGACTTGCTGGAGGTGCTGTACACCTGTGACACATGCGGGATGTGCAACGAGATTTGTCCGGCATACCGTCCCGTGGACACTATTCTCGCTTTCAGGGAAACGCTTTTTCAAAGGGGGGCTAAACGACCTGCGCCTGTGGAGAAGATTGACGATAACATAAAAAAAACCGGCAATATCTTTGGCGCCAGGAAGGTTCCTGCCGGAGAGATCACGGTGCAGTCCGGAAACGGGAAAGACATTTACTTTGCCGGCTGCAACGCACGTTTTCGAAAGACTGAAGTCATCGAAGCGACTCTCGAAACTCTTCGGGCGGCAGGCACAGAAATTGCCTGGCTGGGTGAGGCAGAACAGTGTTGCGGATTTGTGCCGGGACATGACGGCAACACATCCCTTTACGAAGCGCAGGCCGCTCGGAATGTCAGAATGATGAAGAACGCGGGAGCCGAGCGTATCATTGTATCCTGCGCTCACTGTTTGAAGGCATGGAAAATAGACTACCCTGCCATAGACAAAAACTATCAGTTTGAGGTGGTTCACGTTTCAGAGATTTATTCAAGTCTGCTCAATGAAGGAAAGATCTTTTTCAAAAAAGAACTGGACAAAGACTTGACGTATCACGATCCCTGCTATCTCGGAAGGCATGGCGGCGGGATTTACATGGAGCCGAGAATGGTGCTTGAAAAAATTCCCGGAATAAGACTGAAGGAGATGCGAAGAAACAAACGGTGGTCCTATTGCTGTGGCTCGGGCGGAAAAATTTCCTCGGTCTGTCATCCGGAAATGGCGGCAAGAAGCACCAGAGACCGATTGGAAGAAGGAAAAGATGCCGGTAACACCATTGTGACCGCCTGCACCACGTGTGCGGTTCATATGGACAGATTTGCAGGCAAGGAAAACCTGAAAGTGGAGATACTCGACCTTCCTCTTCTTGTGGCAGAAGCTATGGGAGTGAAATGAAAGCAACAACAGAATCTGAAAAATGGCAAATCGAGTTGGCAAGCGCTCCCATTTACATCAGCATTGCAGATGCGGAAGGTACAATCCAGTATACAAATCGCGCAGTTTCCGGTCTTTCCGTAGATGAGGTGGTGGGGACAAATTTCCAGGATTATGTGGCCCCCGAATATCGAGATATCTCAAGTCAGGCCATTGAACAGGCGTTTCAGTCTGGAAAAAGTGGGAGTTACGAGCTCCAGGGATTGGGCCCGGATGCCACCACGTCATGGTATGAGATCCGATATGGGCCGATTGAGCGCGATGGTCAGATTGACGCCGTGTTGCTTATCACAATAGATATCACCGACCGCAAGCTGGCAGAGGAAGCGCTTCGGTACCGCCTGGAGTTTGAGAAGCTTATTATGAAAATATCCTCCAGCTTTGTGCGGTTAGGTCCCGATGTGCTGGATCATGAAATTGATGAAGCACTGCAGACAATCGGCAAATTCGCCGACGTAGACCGGGCTTATGTATTTCAGCTGTACAGTGAAGGGCGCATGGCTGACAACACCCACGAATGGTGTGCGAAGGGGATATCGCCCCAGATTCATAATCTCAAAGGGATCGTCATGGAGGATGAATTTCCGTGGTTTATGGATAAGTTGAGCGCACAAGAAGCCTTTCATATCCCGGCTGTGACAGACCTGCCTTCAGCGGCAAATCTGGAAAAAGCGCATTTCCAATTGCAGGGCATTCACTCAATTCTGGTGGCCCCGATGCTGAGTGGTGACACATTGACGGGATTTCTCGGATTTGATTTGGTGAGCCCTGAAAAGACATGGTCGGAAGATGTCCTTGCTCTGCTCAAGATAACAGGCGAAGTTATATCCAATGCACTGGAGCATAAAAGGCGTGACGAGGAGCTGAAAAGAAGTGAGGAAAAATTCCGAAACCTTGTCAATTTCAGCCCGGACCCTATTGCAATAACCCAGGACGGTCGTTACAAGCAGATAAATCCGGCATTTACTGACCTTTTCGGGCACAAACAGCAGGATGTGGACAGTGGTTTAGATTCCATGGAATTTATTCAGGACAAAGATAAGGACCTTATCCTCAAACGTCACAAAGATCGGCTTGACGGAAAAGAAGTCTCAAAAAACTACCAAATCGACCTCATTGACAAAGATGGTAAAGAAATACCATGCGAGACATCTTCCGTTATGATCCCCTATAATGGTCGCCCGGCCGTTTTGGTGATCATAAGGGATATTACAGACCGTGTTGAGGCGGAAAAAGAAAAGGCCAGACTTCAAGCCCAGCTTTATCAAGCCCAGAGGATGGAGGCATTAGGGACACTGGCAGGAGGCATTTCACATGATTTCAACAATATCCTCTACGGTATTATTGGTTATGCAGAAATAGCGATCCATCATCAGATTGCCGAGGGGCATCCGGCCCGACTGAGCCTGGATGAGATTCTTAAGGCGAGCGGGAGGGCGGTGGATCTGGTGAAACAGATTCTTACTTTCAGTAGAAAGAAACCACAGGAGAGGGTGAAATTTCAGCTTACCACCGTTATCAAGGAAGTGCTGAAGCTGCTTCGAGCGACGATCCCTGCAACCATTGAAATCAAGGAGAAAATAACTACCGGATCTGATTTTGTTCTGGCTGACCCCAGTGAAATCCATCAGGTGCTGATGAATTTATGCACCAATGCGAATCACGCCATGCGGGATAAGGGGGGTGTTTTGGAAATATGCCTTGGAGAGAAAATTTTAACCCCCCCGGAGGTGACTTTTTATCCGGACCTGGAACCCGGACCCTATCTGATATTAACCGTGAACGATACGGGTCACGGCATGGCCGCTCCGATCAGGGAGCGAATTTTTGAACCCTATTTCACTACTAAACCGACTGGCGAAGGGACAGGATTAGGCCTTTCGGTGGTTCATGGGATCGTCAAAAGCTGCGGCGGGACCATAACCGTCGAAAGTGAACCGGGAAAGGGAAGTTCCTTCAAAGTATTCCTGCCGCCGATTGAAGAAGTGAATCTTCAGGAACCTGAGAGCCTGGACTCAATTCCCGGTGGCAATGAGCGAATCCTTTTTCTGGATAATGAAGAGTCGCTTTTGAAAATGGGCAAGCAGATGCTGGAGGGCCTGGGCTACAAAGTCTTCATGGAAACATCCAGCATTAAGGCCCTGGAGGCGTTCAAATCGGACCCAGGAAAATATGATCTCGTGATATCCGACCTGACAATGCCAAAAATGTCGGGGGATAAACTTGCAGAGGAATTGATTCGTCTCAGGCCGGACATCCCCATTATTCTCTGTACCGGATACAGCGAACTGATAACTGAAGAAAAGGCAAGGAAAATAGGCGTTCGGGCCTTTCTCACGAAACCGGTTGCCATGCGTAAAATGGCAAAGACCGTGCGAATGGCGCTTGACGCGGGTTAGCCCGAATCTTAGCCGTCAATTTCTTGTCAGTAAATGTCAATATCTCTTTTTGTTCGCACTGTTCAAAAGCTAAAGGCTCGCGTAAAAATAACTTCACATCTTGGCATCTCATCTTTAGATCATTTTTGGCAGATTTTAAAAGCAAAAACCTTGAAATCCCGCCCAGGGCGGGATTACTGCCTGCCCTGTGGAATGCGAAGCCTATTCCTCCGGGGCGCCTTTTGCTCTTTAAAATCTACCAACCCTAACCTAAATCTGAGCGCCAAACATGTAAATTTATTTTTTCGAGAACCCTTAACCTTTTTTTTGGCAAGCATTTTGCAATGTCGAAACATGATTATAAAACCGTAAAATATCAGCAGTCACCAATCGGCGGATAAGCAAATGAAATCCATGAATTAAAAGGAGGCGGGAAATCATGGCAGGATTGGCAG
>JAFDJF010000776.1 GCA_019307645.1 Deltaproteobacteria bacterium | reverse complement strand
CAGGTATCCGTTTACTGGTACGGCAAAAGCAAGGTGGCCTCGCTGTTCGGTACGGGCCCCGTCTTCGGCCAGAACGCCCACCAGGGATTGGCCTGGATTTATTACGGCGGCGGTATGGAGCTCTATAACGAGCTCCTGAGGAATCTGAATCTCAACATCGTCGGGTTCTTTTCCATGCCGATGCCGACGCAACCGCTCGGCTGGTTCAAGAAACCGGTCAAGTCTGCCAAAGATCTCGTGGGCCTCAAATACCGTACCGTGGGTCTGGCAGCCGATTTGATGCAGGCCATGGGGGTTAAGGTTACCCAGCTTCCCGGCGGCGAAATCGTTCCGGCTCTCGAACGCGGCGTTATCGAAGCCTTCGAGTTCAACAATCCGACCTCGGACAAAAGCTTCGGCGCCCATGACGTGAGCAAGGTATACATGCTGGGCAGCTATCACCAGGCCGCCGAGTTTTTCGAGATCATCTTTAATAAACCCAAATTTGATGCTCTCCCCAAGGAACACAAGGCAATTTTGAAGTACGCGGCTGAAGCGGCGTCCTCGGCCAATTACTGGAGAGGACAGGATCAGTACTCCCGGGATCTGCAATGGCTCAAAAACAAAGCCAAAGTCAAGATTTACCGGACACCGAATTCGGTCATGAAGGCCCAGTTGGACGCCTGGGACAAGATTCTGCCGGGTCTGGAAAAAGATCCCTTCTTCAAAAAGGTGGTCGCGTCGCAGAAGAAATTCGCTCACCGCCTCGCTTACTACGACATCCTCAACACATGCGACTATAAGCTGGCTTACAACCATTACTTCCCCAACGAGCTGGGATTCTAGCGCGTTGGCGGCTTATGGGTCGAAAACTGTTTAACATTGATTTGGTGCGGTGCTTTCGGGCGCCGCACCAAATTTTATTTTTGACACTGAAATCACATTGAAGGAAGAAGTAATGAATACTTTTCTTTTTTTCATCGATCGTTTAAGTCAGTGGGTCGGAAAAGCCTTCGGCTGGTGTATTCTGGTTCTGTGCCTGGCGACCACTTACGAGGTGGTTGTCCGCTATGTGTTCCGCGCGCCCACATCGTGGGCCTTTGACATCAGCTATATCATGTACGGGACCTTATTCATGATGGCGGGCGCCTATGCCCTTTCCCGCAACGCCCATGTGCGCGGGGATTTTGTATATCGTATGTGGCCCCCGCGAGTTCAGGCATCAGTTGAAGTTGTACTTTATTTCATCTTTTTCTTTCCCGGACTGTTGGCCCTGATTTATGCCGGAATCGATTATGCCGTCGAGTCCGTAGGGTTTATGCCCTATGGTCCCACCGGACCCTGGGGGGAAATCAGCATCAACAGCCCTGTGGGCGTGCCGGTATTTCCCTTGAAAATCATCCTGCCCATAGCCTGTTTCTTTTTAGTGCTGCAGGGAATCGCGGAAACCATCCGCTGCATCCAATGTATAAAGACCGGCGCCTGGCCCACGCGGCTGGAGGATGTGGAAGAACTTGAAACGGAACTCATCAGAAAACGTGATGAAGAACGGGATAGAGAACAAGCAGAAAAAGCTAAAATGACCGCCCAGCAGAACGGCGATGAAAAGGAGGAAACAATATGAGTGATCCACAAGTTGCCATGCTGATGATGGGATCCTTCATCCTTTGCATCCTTCTGGGCTTCCCCATATGCTTCACGCTGATCGCCATGGGCACGGGCTTCGGCTATTACGCTTACGCCACCCCCGACCAGTGGTCGCATATTTTCCAGAACAATATCTTCGACCTGCTGGTAAACCAGACCTACTCGGTTATGATTAACGATGTACTGGTGGCGGTGCCGCTGTTTCTCTTCATGGGCTATATCGTAGAGCGCGCCAACATCGTGGAACGGCTGTTTTACGCCCTGAATATCGGAGCCCGCATTATACCCGGCGCCATGGCGGTAGCAGCGCTGATGACCTGCGCGATCTTTGCCACCGCCGTCGGCATCGTCGGCGCCGTGGTCACGCTGATGGGACTTTTGGCCTTTCCGGCGCTGCTGAAAGCCGGCTACGAT
>JAFDJF010000775.1 GCA_019307645.1 Deltaproteobacteria bacterium | reverse complement strand
GGCGTTGATCTACCGGTTTTAAAAGATATAGCAGAGACAGTTAGCTGGCGCCAGACTGTTTCGATTAAATATTGCAGTTTGTAGAACCTGGTTTTCTGAGGACAAGAAGGACTAATGCATGGGTCGCTGAACTGCATGTAAAATGCCTTAGGGTTCGTGCAAAAATAAATTCACTTTTTTGGCGCGCGCCCTTAGGGCTGGTAATGGATAACTAAAACCCTTTAAACTTGATGATGAAGGATTTAACATGAAAAGAATGATCAGAAAAATTTTTATATTCGGTACGGCATTGACTTTGTTGGGCGGGCAGATCGCCTTTGCGGCGGACCAGGTTCGCAATCAAACTCGTACCCGTGCTCAAAAACAAACCTGTATAAAGGACGGTTCAGGCAGCAAAACCAGGAACACAAGCCAAAACAGGAAAATGAACCAAAACAGGGAAGTAAAACAAAACAAGAAGAGTTCCGGGAAGGCTCTTCAATCTGGTAGGTAATCGGAACGTCAACTACTGTTTCAGCCTTTTAAGCCCTTTTCGGGCATGATTGGAGAGGGCTTAATTTTTATTTAAAGTCTGAGCTATAGACAGCAGAAAGGTCTATATTTCAGTGACCCAACTATTTCCCTGTCTTCTGGCCCCTTCTGACATTGCCTTTAGAAATGATGATCGGAACATATCGCTCATGAGGCTCTTTTTTACCGGCGGAAGCCTTAAAACAGCCCCAATAAAGACCCTCATAAATTTATGCGTTATGCTTTGAGGATCGTAAAATAGCTGATTTTGGAGTGTCCCTCTTTCGAGGCATTGCAGAATGACTCTTTCAAAAGTGGTTTCGGGGTGAATGACCCGTTGTCCGCGTTTTACCAGATTCATTGCCCCTGAATCGCATTTTAACGCACATACCCCGCAACCCAGACAGATCGATGTATTGAGTACAGGCCTCTTTTTCTTTTTTGATTTCGGGTCATTGATGGGAAGCATGTCGATTGCATCAATTTTACAAGCTTTTGCACATTTGCCGCAGCCAATACATGCCTCCGCATCGATCTCGGCAATGAAAGTGGAAGAGACGACAATATTGGGATACCCATACTTTTTTATGCCCAGCAGGGGATTGCAGCAGCATTCACAACAGTGACAGACAAAGGTGACATTTTGCTTTACATTGTCCGCACTTAACACGAGACCCATCTCTCTGGATCGAGCAAAGTTTTCCAGCATCTCAGATCTGGAAACTTCTTTCGCTAAACTGTGCCTGATGAGATAGTCTGCCGCCAAACCAAAAGAGGAACAGGTCTCTAAAGGAACATCACACTTTTTCTCACCAACGTGCAGTTTTTCATGACGACAGGAGCATATACCAACTGCAAATTTATCGGCACCTTCGATAATCGTTGTGGCTTTTTCATAATCCAGGATTTCTATATATTCCGGTGCCGCTATGGTCCCTTCATGTGGCAGCGCCCTCAGCAAAGATATTTTTTCACCATGCCTGGCGTTCACAGGGATTACAGAATCTTCCCTTTGCAGATATTCATGAAAGAGCCCGGCCCAGCCTTCGGAGTTGAGGTTTTTGCCGGTTCTCATCATCGTGAATTCAAAGATTCCGATGACCATAGGTGACGGAGCATAATAATATTCACCGTTGATCCACAGATCAATGACCAGGCCTTTGGAGCATAACTTTTCAAGAAGCCTTTTTAATTCTGTTTCCTCATATCTGGTAATTTGTCCCAGTTGCCTGAAATGACATAAGGTATAAGGCATCCTCACAACAAGATCGGCTTCCTCATGAGAATAGAGTTCCTTTAAGATGGCATTAAGTGTTTCGTTCCAGGGGGCTCTCGCCGTGAGACTATCAATCTTTTTTCCTAACCTTCGGTAAACATCTTTTCCGCTCATGTGTGCCATGATCGGCCCCCTTATCTTCTATTGCGCCACATACCTGAATCCCAGTAGAATTGCATAATTGTCCTGATCGAATTTTTTTGAACCGTATTCCTCTTCAAACCCGAAGACAATTAATCCGGCAATATTTAGTTCTATG
>JAFDJF010000175.1 GCA_019307645.1 Deltaproteobacteria bacterium | reverse complement strand
TTAAGCCTGCATCTTCAATTTATTCCGGAAATTCATTGCTATGAAAGGGACAACAGGTAGGATCTGAGATTTACGTTCTTATTACTTATACCGGATTTTTTCCTGATATTGTTTCGATGAAACTCAACCGTTCTCGGAGACAAATGTAATAATTTAGCTATCTCTTTTGTTGTATGGCCATATTTAATAAGATTAGCGATACGAAGTTCTGTGGAGGTAAGATTAAAATACTTGGAGGACAGTTTTTGGCCAAACGAGGATACGATGTCTCTCAGGTTGTTCTCCAAGATAGCCAGAATTTCTTTGTCACGGCCATCTATTCTAATTGTTTTTAACTTTTCCAGATTGGGCAAAATTAATTGATTAACATTTGTTGCGACCTTTTCTTCAAGCTCTGTTTTATACTCATCCTTTTGCTTCAACAAGACTCTCAAAGCGGTATTCGCTTCTTCTAGATTAGCCGTGCGTTCTTTCACCAAATCTTCGAGACGATCCCTGTGCGTCCGCAACGACTCCTCGGCCAGCTTACGCTTGGTTATATCACGTACCACACAAAAATAACCTATGGCGCCGCCCTTTTTCCTCATTCTGGTAGTCGTCTCAATAAAGACCACACTGCCGTCTTGATGAAAAGCCTTGCCTTCAAACCTTGTCGGTGGGGCGCCTTCGGCTGCATTCTTGAAACTCTCAAGGGCTTCTTGCAAGGTTTCCGGGCTAAAGTTTTCAATTTCGTAAAAATATTTTCCAATGCCATCCTCACGCCTGACGCCAATCATCTTCTCCACCGCAGGATTAATTTCAACGATCTTTCCTTCTAAATCAACAAACGCGATCATGTCTTGGGCATTTTCAAAAATTGTCCTGAACTTATCTTCACTCGATATATGCTCTTCCATAATTTTTTTCATGGCCGGATCTTTTTCTTTATTAAGTAATAACCTTTGTCCCGATTCTTCTTCCGGTTCACCCGAAGAATCAATGACTTCAAGATTGCAGACACGGGCAATTGATTTGCAAAGGCGAAGCAGCTCACCTTTTACACGCCCGTCAGCCCGACCAAAGTTGTGGACAGTTCGAGCAATAGGTTGTTTCGTTTCAGGATCACGCTCGTTATGAGCCAGCTTGTAGTATTCGACAACCGATCCGTTTTTATTCTTTCTTTTATATTTTCGAAGATACATGCCTATAATATAAGCCAATTAATTAGAAATTTCAATCAATAAGTTATATTTGTAGGGATACAAAGGGCTAAGGGTCACCTTTAAAAGGACGAGGATTTATATGCTGTATTATGTCTATCTCAATTATCATCATGTCCAGTTTAGCCTGGCCCATGACTAAGTTGATATCCAGCCCGCACATCCGTAATTTACCCTAATTTCAATGAGTTTCAGTCCCCTGTATTAAAAAACTATTTTTTATGGCTTGCGGCTGTAAGTGAAATGAACAGCGATTTACCCCGAGCTTCAGCCCCTTGATCGACGAGCAAGGCTTAAATGTTGAATCTGCGTGGAACGCTGTCTTGCGTTGTCTTGAGGGAACAAAAAGACTAGGATTAACCAAGTAATCGGCACGCAATTATCCCGTCTTGCGTTCTCGGCTTCTTTAGAATAAAAGTATAAGGTTCACGGTGCAATGATGAGGTTCATTTGCAAAAATAGTCCCCATATCCCTTCTATCCTGAACCTTTTATATGATCCAAATTTACAGACTTCAGAAAGAGACCCTCTCTGCCTTTACTGCCATTTTGTCAATGCGCTAAAAGTTACGGCGCAACGAATAAGGGGGTACGATGGAATAAATATTTGATATCATCATTACTGGTGCAGGTCCGAAAAGGTTGGCAACAGCTGCCTGTCTGAGCAAGCGGGGCAGAAGGTGTTACACATCAAACACAGCAAGGGAGGAGGAACCATGGCAGAAAAGACAGATGTTTATGAACAAATGGCAAATATGTATTTGGAAGAGGACCCTGTTGGAATGGGCGGGCCGAAAACCCCTTCGTTTTTAAAGGTCCTGAGCCTTCAATTCACAGAAGCAGAGGCGCAATTGGCACTCCAGATACGTTTTGAAGGGGGAACGCTCGATGAGATTTCAAAAAAATCAGGTATTGAGCCGGAAAAACTGAAAAAGATGCTCTATCGAATGGCAGATAAGGGGACCATCTACTATAATCCGTCCGATGCTGACCCGGCATACCGCGTAATTGCAACGGCAGCTCCGGGAATAATAGAAACAGGTCTGTGGACTGGTCTAAAGTTTCCGTACACTGTGGAACTGGGAAAGGCCCTGTATCAGTACCTGAAGGAATGGTCTGAACAGAAGTTGATTACACTGGGAGTGCCGTTCGCTCCTGTATGGGCCGGTGAAAAGACCCTGCCTGATGATGCGCTTCCTACGGAGAACCTCGTGGAAGTACTAAAAAAGGAAGACCACTGGAGTGTTTCTCCATGTCCGTGCCGTATTGCGCACTGGCTCGTGGATCCGGGCAACCATTGCGAGCATATATCCGAAACCTGCCTTAAATCCGGAGAATTAAGCCGGTGGGCCGTAAAACATGGTATGGCCCGAGAACTCACCTTTGAAGAGATGGCTGAATTCCTGCAGGAATGTAACGAAGATGGCCTGGTTCATACCCTCAACATACAGAACTGCGTATGTAACTGCTGCAATGACTGCTGCGCCATATTCCACGGACAGAATCTTGGCCATGAAGTCTTTGTCCCTTCGCCCTTCATGGCGCAGGTTGATGATGATACATGTACCGCTTGCGAAACCTGCGTCGATCGCTGTCCGGTGAATGCCATAACCGTTGAAGATTCTGCAGCGGTTGATCAGCAAATATGCCTCGGATGCGGGGTATGCGTACCCACATGTCCGGCAGATTCCATTGCACTGACAAGACGGCCGGAATCCGAACAGGCTGAATAGAAGGAAAAATAATGCCTGATAAGACCTTTGATGCGGTCATCATCGGCGGTGGGAACAAATCCCTGTTCCTCGCCATGTATCTGATGAAATACGGTGGCATGAGCGTTGGCGTCTTCGAGCGAAGGCATGAGATCGGTGGGTGCCTGGCCACTGAAGAAATCGCCGCCCCTGGTTTTCGAGGCAATACTCATGCCAACATAATTATGCCTGTTTACTATGCTCCCATTTATCGCGATTTCCCTGAGTTCTGGGATTATGGGGCGCAGTGGGAGCAGTACCTGTGCTCTGACGGAGCCGCTTTTGCGAACAATGATACATGTCTGGCCATTTACAGCATCAAACATGACCCCACGCAGGAGCGCACAGCCGAAGAGATCGAACGTTTCTCTCAAAAGGATGCTGAAAACTGGCTCAAACTGTGGCGGACATTTCAAAGCGACGAGATCTATCGGGTGATGATTGATCAGTTTTTCTATCCCCAGGAACAGACCCTTGCTCCTGAGTTCGGCGAGCGGCAGATGGGTGTATTCGAGAAGTTGATGGAAGGCGACCTTGTCCCGGACTCGCTGACCCTGAAATCATCCCCGCTACGCCAGATTCGCGAGATGTGGGAAAGCCGGGAGCTGCAGTATTGCCATGCCAGGTTTGTTGTTTCCGCAGCGACGGATGTCAATGATCCCGGAATGGGCATGGAGACCGTTGCTTTGGGAGCCCAGCTTCCAATCCTTGGTTTTAACAGAGGTGGTACGCATATGATAGCCCACGCCGCCCACCAGATCCTCAACCAGATGGGATGCAGTTTCCACATAAACAAGGAAGTGAAAAACGTTATCATTGAAAACGGTACAGCAAAGGGCATACGGCTTACTGATGGTTCACAGATTGGTGCCAGGAAACTGGTGGTGTCCGCAGGCCTCAGTCCTGAGCAGGTTGCATTCGACATGATCGGGAGGGAGCACTTCTCTGATAAAGTAGCGCGTCGAGTTGAGCTGCTTTCGTGTAAACACATTGCCTGCCTGATGTGGTGCAGCTTTGCCCTTCATGAACCGCCGAAGTACAAGGCAGAGGGTTTCAACCCCGATATCCACGAGACATTCTGGCTCGGGCTGGGCACGGATGCCGATCCCGAACGCATCGCCAATGAGTGCCGCTGGCATAATCTGGGTAAGTTCCCTCCACTGGAAGACTTCAGCCCGGTTGTGTGTTGTAACAGCCTCGTAGATCCTTCTTTCGCACCCCCAGGAAAACATGTTGCCCAGAACGAGATGCAGGCGCCGCCTGCCAGTGCTCACACTGAGAAGGAATGGCTGGAAATCAAGAAGCGATACATTGAAGACATGATGACCTTCTGGCAGAAATATGCTCCCAACATGACATCGGACAACCTGATCGGAGTTGACAGCAACAGCCCCTACGATAACCTTCGCATGAAGAATCTTGCACCTCATGGAAACGCCGGGATGCTTGATCGTTCGGGTTTCCAGCTTGGAGAGAACAGGCCCATTCCCGAGCTAGCCAATCACAGAACTCCGATTAAGAACCTGTATGCCACCGGGACTGCGTGGCACCCCGGGGGAAATGGCGGGGCCGGTGAGTCTTACAATTGCTATAAAATCATCGCTGCTGAAATGGGGCTGGATAATCCCTGGCAAAAGCTCGGCAGTGAGGAAACCGAATCTCTGGTAGCCGAGGTGAGGAATGTCGTCAAGAGGACGCAAGGATCGCTAGAAGTGAATAGCACATCAGAATAAGCGCATAAGGTTTACAGTAACGTTAGGGTTTAGTATCAGGAGGGATCATCAATGGTTATAGTAAAAGTCGAGCGTGAATTTGAGTTCAGTGCCGAAAGATTGTGGGCAGTCATTTCTGATTTTGGGGATATAAGCTGGGTTCCAGGTTTTAAAAAGGTCGAGGTGGAAGGGGAAGGGGTTGGTATGATTCGACATATTACCGTTCCGGAATTTCCGCAATTGCACGAACGATTAGATGCAATTGATTATGAAAAAATGATACTCGACTATTCCCTTCCCACCGTAGAATATATCCAGGTAAAGAATTACCATGCCAGAGCGCAAGTCATTGGGCTCGAAAGTGAGCGTTGTAAGGTGATTTGGTCCTGTAAGGCTGAGGCAGATGGTGCGGACGAGGCACAGGCCTCAGTCAACACCGAAGAATTCTATAAGGCGCTCCTCAGCTGGATTGATGATTTTCTGAAAAAGTAGTATCTTTAAATAAATCCCGGCCAAAGGGCTATAATCTCTAGGTGATAATAGGAGGGTGTCGTATGGGAAAACATGAAGCAGAACACCCGGAATTTCATCATAAAAACCTAAGCCCGGGCGATCGGCGCTTCGAGATCGAGGGAAAAAGTCTCGGTTACCCGACCCAGTTTCGGGACGGTTCCTCGGCTCTTGGCCTCTTCGTCGTGCCTTTGAGCGCCGCCGCCGACCTGATTCGCGGGAGCGGTTTCGAGGTCGCGCCGGTAGCGCCCGGCAAGGCGATTTTTACCCTGTCCTGCGTCCAATATCGCGACTCGGACTGCGGTGTTTACCGGGAGATCTCCATGGCTTTCTTTGTGAAAAAACATGGACATACGCGTGTTATACCCTATCTCGGGACCTTGCTGGATATTGTCCGCGACAAAGCCGCCACCTACATATGGAAACTCCCGGTCACGACCCGACTCGCCAATGATGCGGGTATCCTGATGTGGGGCCTCCCGAAAACCATCGAGCGAATTGACTTCGACGTCTCCGGCGGGCGCGCCACTTTCAATCTGCGTATGGATGGCCGGGAGGTACTCAGCTATTCGGTTCGCGCTCACGGGAAACGGCATCAGTCTCCCGGTGCATCGGCCGTCCACTCAATGTTCGAAGGGGCTCCCCACACTACCTATCTTACACACGAATACTGGGACATGGGGACACGGTTCGGTGACGGTCGCCTTCGCCTTGGAGACCATCCTGTAGCGGATCAGCTTCGCGGTCTGGGCTTGAAGCGCCGTCCGCTTATCTCCTCATGGATCGGCCGCCTCGCCCTCAACGTGAGCGCGCCGGAGAGACTTTAAGGGTTCGCGCAAAAATAAATTCACATTTTTGGCGCTCAGATTTAGGTTAGGTTTGGTAGATAGTTAAGAGCAAAAGACGCAGTAATAGTGGACTATTTCAAGGTTTTTGCT
>JAFDJF010000774.1 GCA_019307645.1 Deltaproteobacteria bacterium | reverse complement strand
TAGCACCGAAGTGGCATCAGATTCTTATTGACCAGGGTTTGGCCGATTTTGACGCCCTGTGGAACCTGGCACTAGAGCCTTTTGACAGGCCAAATACCGGGCGGAGTCGGAGCGGGTGGAGTACTGTGACCCTTCTGCCTCTGGAATTTCCGGATGGTCGTGAAGAACGCCTTATTGTTAAACGGCAACAGAATCATACAAGCCGCACGATTCGTCACCCATTTCGTGGTGTCCCCACTTTTGAGAAAGAGTTTTACAATATCCAGCATTACAGGCAACTCGGCATTCCGACCATAGAATCTGTATACTATGCACGACGCAACAGCCCAGACGGCATCCAGGCTGTGTTAGTCACTGAGTATCTGGAAGGATATAGATCTCTGAACGAATTAGTAACCACATGGCGGGAACATGGCCGGCCCAACAGAGTTGAACTCAACACTCTGATCAAGGCTGTTGCATCCCTCATAGGGAAACTCCACTCGAAAGGTTTGCAACACAATTCTCTTTACCCCAAACATCTGTTCATTCAGCAAGAGGGAGATAAAACACGGGTGAAATTGATCGACCTTGAAACCACAAAACGGCGGCCCTTTGGCAATTGGCGGAGGATTCGAGATTTAGAATCACTGCATCGCCGGGCCAGGGGATGGAGTCGGACTGATCGGCTAAGGTTTTATAAAACCTACTGCGACGTTGAATGCCTCGACAAAAACACCAACCGGCTTTGTCGACAAATTCTCAGACGGAATAAGAAAAAGCTGAGATAGCCGCCGGAGACCGCGAATCGGGAACCAATTAACAGTAGTCCGTAAACATTTTTCAATTGTCTCAACTTTTTCAGCTGTTTCAACTATTTAACTTTATTAACTTTTCAACTTCAAAGCCCCGCCATGAACTCATTTGTTGACAGTCAATATCTCCGCTCCGCAGGGCGCGCTGTTGAAGTCCCATTTCACATCCGGATAAATTGCGACGGCCGGACTCATGAATTGCTCTGCATGGATGTATTACGCATTTTACCCGGAAAACGACTTGTATGTCTGGGGGAATGGAACAGCCGCGAAGTGGTTGTCAAGTTTTTCCTGAATCCCAGAAGCGCCACACGTCACTGCTCCCGTGAAGCAAAGGGAGTAATGGCGCTTGAAGCGGCCGGGATCAAGACGCCTGAATTGCTGTTCAGGGGCAGACTTTCATCTGACGATTCACCTGTCCTGGGTTTTCAAAGGATCATTCACTCTCAGAACCTTGCCGAAGCCTGGGAAACCATTACTGATGATGCGCAACGTATCGCGCTGTTGAGCCGGGCAGTGGCGGTTATTGCAGATCAGCATGAAGCGGGAATCAGGCAGGAAGATCTGCACCCGGGAAATTTCCTGATAACAGAAAAGGACATTTATGCTATCGACGGTGATGCCGTTGATACACATTTGATAGGGGAACCATTACCGCGGCTAAAAAGTCTGAGAAATATCGCGCTGTTCTTTGCCCAATTTCAGCCAAAATACGATAAACTAGCTCCTGAAGTCTTTCATGAGTATGCTAAGAAACGGGCATGGCAGGATGGAGACGAGCTGTCTGCCCGTTTAATCAAAGAAATTCGAAGCAAACGAAACGTCAGGAAAAAGGATTACCTCAAGAAAATCTACAGAGAGAGCACCGCCTTTGTGTGCCGGCAGAGCTGGCGTCAATATATGGTTTGTGACAGAGATTTTTATTCGAAAGCAATCGCTGATTTCCTTGCTGATCCAAATTTTTTTGTTGATTCAGGCAGATTACTTAAGGAGGGAAATTCGTCAACTGTATCATTGGTAGAGCTTGACGGGCACCATTTTTTAGTTAAACGTTACAATATCAAAAACTTCCGCCATGGTTTAAAACGCGGTGTTCGGCACAGTCGGGCCTGGATTTCCTGGCGTAATGCCCACCACCTGTCCTTCATACTGGGTATACTTACTCCAAAACCCATTATGCTCATAGAAAAACGATGGGGTCCTTTTCGGTCAATCGCCTACTTTGTAACAGAATATATGGAAGGAACTGATATAT
>JAFDJF010000174.1 GCA_019307645.1 Deltaproteobacteria bacterium | reverse complement strand
TGCGGGGTTTCGCGCGACTTTATTTTAATTCAAGAGGGACTTTTTATGGCAAAGCCGAAACTGAAAGAGCACATCATTAACCGGGAGTGGTGCAAGGGTTGCGGCATATGCGTCCATTTTTGCCCCAAAAAGGTTCTGGAACTGGATGAATCCGACAAGGTCATCGCTTCAAGGCCTGAAGATTGTATCTGCTGCAAGCTATGCGAGCTCAGGTGCCCGGATCTGGCAATCGAAGTCATCACTGACTAAAAATATGGAAAGACTAAGAATACGGGAAGCAAAGAATAAAGAGGTTATCTATGAGCCGGAATATTAAATTTGTTCAGGGGAATGAGGCATGCGTGGAAGCGGCATTGTATGCGGGCCTTGATTTTTTTGCGGGATACCCAATTACTCCTTCTACGGAAATTGCCGAACACATGGCTGTACGACTTCCCAAAATAGAAGGTAAATTTCTACAAATGGAGGATGAGATTGCTTCTATATGCGCCATTATCGGCGCTTCACTGACCGGCCATAAGGTAATGACTGCAACCAGCGGCCCCGGTTTTTCCCTTATGCAGGAAGCATTGGGCTATGCGGTGATGACAGAAATTCCCTGCGTAATAGTCAACATACAACGGGGAGGACCTTCAACGGGCCTGCCCACTCATGCCAGTCAGGGTGATGTTAACCAGGCACGGTGGGGAACACATGGAGATCATTCAATCATAGCTCTCACAGCCTCCAACCATCAGGACCTGTTTTCGATCACGGTGGACGCTTTTAACATGGCAGAAACATACCGGACACCTGTTATTCTCCTTTTTGATGAAGTTATGGGACATATGCGTGAAAAACTATATATTCCTGAAAAAGACGAGCTGGAAATTGTTGAACGCCTCAGGACATCGGTTAAGAGCGGAGTCGATTATCATCCCTACCTCCCAAGGGAGGACGGTAGGATCCCCATGTCGGATTTCGGCGGTTTGCACCGGTACAATGTAACCGGCCTTTTTCATGACATGTGGGGGTTTCCGTCAAGCGATCCGAAAATTGTCCATGGCCTGCTGCGCCATCTTGTGGATAAAATTCAGAACAATGTGCATAATATTACAAGGATGAAGGAGTATTATCTTGAAGATGCCACTACGGTTCTCGTTTCCTACGGCTCACCGGCCAGATCTGCGCTCCATCTTGTGGAGAACCGGCGAAACAGGGGAGAACGTTTCGGGCTTCTGGAACTTCAAAGTCTTTGGCCTTTTCCATACGGACTTGTGCGTCAAAAATGTGCAAATGCCCGGCATGTTGTAGTAGTTGAAATGAATATGGGCCAGATCTTCAAAGAAATACAGATGGCTATGGATAATCCGGAAAAAGTATTTCTTGCCAACCGCATAGATGGCGTTTTTATAACACCAAGTGATATCCGAAATATTATCAGACTGATACAAGGAAAAGGGGTGTGATCAATGGCTGTCAAAGATTATATCAGAGAGAGATTCTTTCCTCACATGTGGTGTCAGGGTTGCGGACACGGAATCATCCTGAACGCACTTCTAAGAGCTCTTGAAAATCTGGGGATGAGCAAAAATGAAATCGTGATGGTATCCGGTATAGGGTGTTCGGCAAGAATTACAGGATATGTCGATTTTCATACTCTCCATACGATTCACGGCAGAGCGCTCGCTTTTGCAACAGGCATCAAGATGAGCAGGCCCGAGCTGAACCTCATTGTTCCAATGGGCGACGGAGATGCGCTGGCTATAGGTGGAAACCATTTTATACATACTGCCAGACGAAATATTGATATGACGGCCATTGTGATGAACAACAGAATATATGGAATGACCGGCGGCCAATATTCACCGCTAACCGGGTATGGGAAGATGGCAACAACAGCTCCATATGCCAATATTGACCATGAGTTTGACACCGTAACACTCTCCACTGCTGCTGGTGCAACATTTGTGGCAAGGGCAACGACCTATCATGTAAAAGAGATGTCGAATATTTTTGAAAAAGCCATACTTCATGAAGGTTTTTCCGTGGTTGAGGTCATGTCCCAGTGCCCTACCAATTTCGGCAGAAGAAACAAGGCGGGAAATGCGTCTGAAATGATGGAGACCTACAAAAAGACTACGACTCCCATCAATTCCAAAGCTAAACAAGAAAATCCTGACCTGATAGAAAGGGGTATATTCCTCCAGGTTGATTTGCCCGAATATTGCAACGAATACGAAAAGGTCATTGAAAAGGCGACAAAAAGGAGCTGACCATGGAAAGGTGCAGAATTGTGTTTTCCGGTTCAGGCGGGCAGGGCGTGATTACTGCCGCTATTATTATTGCCGAAGCAGCCGTACTGCATGAAAATCTGATCGCTGTGCAATCTCAGTCATACGGCCCGGAGGCGCGGGGGGGCTCGGCACGCTCAGATGTTATTATTTCAGACTCTAAAATCCTGTTTCCCAAAGTAATTCAGCCGAATGTCCTGGTATGTCTTACCCAGCAGGCATACAATAAATTCTATTCCACCATCCGGCCCGGAGGACTTCTGCTTACAGACACGCGGTATGTCGAAACTTTGAGGAAAGCAGATGCAAAACAGGTGGAACTCCCAATGTATAAAACGGTTATGGATACAATCGGCAATCCGATTGTACTTAATATCTGCATGCTCGGCGCCATCATCAAGATGTTGGATCTCGTCAAACCTGAATCGATCATAAAAGTACTTGAAACACGCATACCTGAAAAGTTTCTGGACATGAACCGCAAGGCCCTTAACCTGGGAATGTCGATTGCCGGAAATGTATCATGACCCAATGGGGTATGACCCAGTGGGGCCTGATCTGAAATGGGACCAGCCCGGCCATGCCGGCATATACATTCATATCCCTTTTTGCATAAAAAAATGTTCTTACTGTGATTTCTATTCCGTCACAGACCTTACCCTCAAGAAACCCTTTGTAGATGCACTTGAAACAGAAATTCGGCTTACTTCTACACATCAACCGCCATGCGACACCCTGTATTTAGGAGGTGGGACACCGTCTGTTCTTGAAACCGATCAAATTTGCTTCATCCTTGAATCATGCTTCAAATATTTTAATTTACTGCCGGATGCTGAAATAACGATGGAAGTCAACCCCGGCACTGTAAACAAAGCAGCTTTAAAGGAGTTCAGGCTTGCCGGAGTTAACCGCTTAAGTATCGGTATCCAGTCATTCCAGAATCAGGGGCTGAATTTTCTCGGCAGAATTCACTCTTCAGATGACGCTTCCGACACTGTCAGGGCTGCGGTCCATGCGGGATTTGAGAACATCAGTATCGACCTGATCTATGGCATTCCGGATACGACGTTAACCTACTGGAAGTCAGATCTCGAAAAAGCGATTCAGTTCCAGCCTGAACACCTGTCATGTTATATGCTGTCCTTTGAACCCGGAACACCGCTGTTCGATGATTTGCAAGCCGGTCTTATCCGTCATCTTTCTGAAAAAGACTACTGCATATTATTTGAAACAACCCGGCAAATGCTTGGGGACTCGGGATACATACAGTATGAAATCTCAAACTTTGCCCGCTCCCCCACCCTTTGTTCACGGCACAACATGAAGTATTGGACATTTATGCCATATATCGGCCTGGGCCCTTCGGCACACTCCTTTAACAATAATCAACGAAAATGGAATAAAAAATCCATACCGGAATATCTGGAGGATCTGGGTAAAGGCCTGCCGGCCACGGAGAAAAAAGAAACCCTTACAACTGAACAGCAAATGATTGAGGCTCTCTATCTGGGATTCCGACAAACAGCAGGTATAGATACATCCTGGTTTAACAAAACATTTGACAGGGATTTCAACCAAATGTTTGCAGATGCCATCAATACATTCAGTCAAAAAAGGTATATGAACATTTCAGAGAACAAATGCCGCCTGACGACAAAGGGTCTTCTGTTACTGGACAGTATAGTAGATGCATTTGTGGCAGCAATCTAAAAGTTTGTGTTTTTACGCAGCCATCTTTTTTAAGTGGATAATGTTTTAATAAGAACCCCTAAATAAAACCTGGCATGACTGATATGAGCCGCAAGGTTGGCACGGTGGTTGGCGACAATACCGCTCAAATCACTGTTTGTAATAATAATTGGATCAATATGGTTGGCATGTCGGCAAGATTCAATTGCGTTATGCAGTTCAGCAAGACAATTTCTCCTTTCAAGCGTTTTATTAAAATCTTCCCCAATGGCCTCCAGCATTGTTGTCATGGCACTTGATACACCTTTTGCATAATAAAAATATTCATCGGCCTGAAAAAAGCTTACCGGACTGCCGTCTCCCTCTTTCGACTTCACAAGATTGTCATCGCAGCTCCCCAGCACATGTTCATATTCCTGTAAAAGAGGTATCAGGCTGTCCGCCCTTGTAAAAAAGGATGCCTCGCCTTTTTTCAGTTTTTTTGCATATGCTTCAAGCTCCTCCAGGCCATCACGGTACTTCCCTTCAGCTGAAGGAAACCAGTATCTTTCTGCCTCGATGACAAAACAGGTGTTTCGGGCATTTTCAAGGTTCTTATCAAATGCTGCAGTACTTCCAGTGCGGGAAATGTTTTCTGCTAGTTTATCCACAGTTCTTCTCGTAACCTCCAAGACGCCGAGCTGAAAACTGTTTACATTATCGGTAAAATCGAAGATGTCATTTGGGCGCCAACCATAAAATCGATCATTAAGCTCATAATCGATCGATTTAATGAGCGCTTCTACAAAGGTGACGCCAACCACTTTGTCTTCCATCGGTTCAATTGCAGTGTACTTGATATGAGATTTTTCAATCGCTTTTTCCGGTGCCATGGCTTTCTCATGGGTCTCAGTTACCACAACCGGTTTTTGATGCGCATCAGCTCCTGCGGCCGCTTTTTTACCTGTTCTGTCAGGGGTTTTATGAACAGCATCTACCTTGCCCATATGTTCGCTGGTATCGGTTTTGACATTTGTATGTGTGGGTTTTGAAAAAAAACCGAAAATCATACCGACAATCCAAAGTCCTACAACAGCCAGCAAAATCCCTACGATAATACGTTTTGCTGCAAAACTCCTGAAACCTGTTGCACCGCTGTCTTCATTTTCTTTGTTTTCTAAGTCTTCCATAATTTCTCCTACAATTTTCAGCCGTTTCTAAGCCTTCTATGATCACCGACACGTATGGTCACATTTTTTGCATCAAAAAATTCTATCAGAGGAATAACATATTTTCGGGAAGCCCCGGTCATATCCTTGAACTGAGGAGTGGAAATTTCTTTGTTATTCATAAGATATTCAACAAGCCGACCTTTTAACTTTTCCACTGCATCTTTATGAAAATAGAGATCCTCCTTTATCTTTACAATCTCTTCCTTATCCACAAGAAGCGCCAATACATCTCTTGCAGCAGATGACTCAATATCAAGTTTTTTTTGTATGTCCTTGAAGTATGGGGGTGTCAGACCGGAATCCTTATAACTGGCGATAATTTTTTTTCTTATATCAACCTGGTCTACCTGGAGTGACACCTTATGGTCTGTCATACGGACCATGTTTTTGTCATAAACGATTATTCCGGCTTTTGTCATTCTCTCCAATATTAGGTTAAATGTCTTGGAACCCAAACCCCGAGGCAGTTTTGATTTCAACTCTTCCCTCGGCATCCCCTCTTTCAATGGTTTTGAAACGTGATAAGCCAAGAGGCGGTCTGAAATCTCTTTTTCAAGTTTTTCGAAAGTTTCCCTGTGTATATATATGCGGTTCTCTTTGTCGGTCTGAACAACCGAATTCCCGGATAAAAGCGTGGTAACCGCACTTTGAAGTTTTTTATCCGATAAATTAGTCATGAGCTTGAGATCGTTAAAAGAAACACCGGTATAGCCGTTCTGTTTTACATGAAAATCGATAATCTCTTTCTCATCGGAACCAACGATCCCTTTCAACCCTTCCACAACTTCAGAATTGAATCGCTTATGTTTCGCAGGAATCGGATTCAGAACCTGGCCGCCCCCTATGGTTCTGACAGGGAAGTAACTACTTATGACAAATCTGTCGTCCTTGACCAGAGCAACTTGGACATCAAGCCTTAACTGGATAACCGCTATTTCTCCTGATTCCAGCTCA
>JAFDJF010000173.1 GCA_019307645.1 Deltaproteobacteria bacterium | reverse complement strand
TTGAACAATAAGAAAAAAGAACGGCCAAAGTTTGCGAGTTTCTGTGGGTCGATGCTGGATTCGGGCATTTTTTATCTCTTATGGTTTTTTTCGTAAAAAGCGTTCCTGATATTCTTCAAGACGTTCCACAAACTCTCGGCAAGTGACAAAACGCCTTTCCGGATCAAACGATATCGCCTTGGAGACGATCTTATCCATCTCCCGGTTAACCATTCTGTTTATTTCCGAGGGTTTCCTTTGAAACAACCTGTCTCCCTGTTTCATTTTTATTTTCAGTAACTCCAGCGCTGAGTTCCATACAGGCAAAGGCAGGTTCGACACGAGCATTTCAAACAGCATTACGCCGGTTGCGTAAATATCCGCCCGGCCATCCAGATGTTCGTTCAGGATCTGTTCCGGGGGCATGTAAACCGGAGTCCCCTGAATCATTCCCCCCTCTTCGTCAGGCCCACGAGTTACTTTGGCAATGCCGAAATCCAGGACAATCGGGCGTTTTGTATGGGTTTCGATTAAAATGTTGCCCGGTTTAATATCCCTGTGGATTGTTTCCTGACCGTGGGCGTAATCGAGGGCGTCGAGGATTTTTATCACGGTGTTGATGGTTGCCGCTACAGGCAGAATGCGCCTGGACGGCAACACATGCTTTCGAGCCGCCTTGATATAATCGCCAAGAGACCGTCCTTGTACCAACTGCATTGCAAAGAACAGAAAATCATCGGTTTCACCGACTTCATAGATTTGAATGATATTGGGATGTGACAGTATAGCCGCTGCTTCTGCCTCCATCTGGAAGCGTTCCGCGGTTTCAGGTGTAAGGAGCGACTTGGGCAAAACCTTGAGCGCAATTTGACGTTTCAATGTCCTTTGATAGGCGATGAATACCACGGCGGAACCACCTCGGGCGAGTTCCTTTAAGATGGTGGCTGTGCCTACTTCTTTACCAAGAAGGTGATCAAGCTGTAGTTTTCCTATGGAGGTCATGATGTCAAGTTATTCCAGATTGTGAAAGGAGAAACGGGCAAGAAAATGCTATATGAGTTTTACCTCAAAGTGTATGAGGGTGACTTTTTCGGATTCATTCCGGACCGTTTTCCGGCCAAGGCTGATAATCCCATTTCCGTGCAACACCGCTTCATCGCGTTTGAGTTTGATGCTCTTTTCTCCCTGCAAAATAGCATAGGTTCCGTTTGTGCTTTGATCTATTAGTACGAATTTCCCCCGGCGGTATTCGATGCGTGCATGGGTTCGAGAAACACGAATGTCATCTATTACCATATCATTGTGGCTTTGCCGTCCCAAAGTGACGCTGGGGTGATTCTGATCGACCTCAAGGGTTTGATCTCCAAACTTCAGCTCCAGACGGGTTTCTATAATCAGGGAGTCGAGGCTGGCATCCATCATAATGGTTTCGTCCTTTTCCTCCCACATTATTTCATAGATTTTGGTCTCTCCGGACTTGCCTTTGATGTTGGTTTTGTCAACATACCGGGCCGTACTTTTAAAATCCGAATGCATTGCCTCAACGGTCTCTTCTGTGGTGATGATCTGTCGCTGTTTTGCCAATGCTGCCATCCGGGCGGCAACGTTTACTGCGTCTCCGAACACATCGTTATCTTCCCTGATGACAGGCCCGAGCTGGATGCCCACGTAGATATTGGGAGGAAATGCCCCCGGATTGCCGTCAACAGACATATTTGCGAGATTACGGTTCATATTCATTGCAGCCGCAACCGCATCGCCAGTGGTTGGAAACGTACACATTATCTCGTCGCCTATGGTCTTGATCACTGTCCCTTGATGACTTTCGGTCACCTTTGAGAGGAGAGAAATACAGTCCCCTATCAACTTTTGGGCAGCTTCATTGCCCAGGGTTTCATAAATTTTGGTGCTGTCTGCGACGTCAGCAAAAAGAATCGCTAAAGTTATATTTTCTCGTGTCATCCGTTTTTCCCATGTTTCTGGATCATTCCAGTAGACGGACTTTTTACGGAATCGTCAGGTTATGAAAATCAGCAATAAACAACAACAGCCGTAATGTTATCTGTGCCACCGGCCATGTTTGCCTCCTGGATCAGTGTGTCACTGGCCTGTTCCGTGGTCTCAGCAGACATGAGGATATCGTGAATCTGTTTGTCATCTACCATGGACCAGAGACCGTCAGAGCACAGAAGCAGCCGGTTACCGGGCTGAAGTTCCCGGCAATGGTATTCCGGATCTTCCGGGAAAGGGAAACCGATGGCCCTGGTGATTACTTGTCTTGGGGGCCTTTTCAGGTCGCTTGTGTCCCCTGACCCGGCTTTTTCTTCATAGGCGGCAATAACTGAATGGTCATTGGTCACTTGCTTAAGACCCTGCTCATCTGCGATATAACATCGTGCATCGCCAACATGGCAGGTATGTAACAGGTCACCATCTATCAGGCCGCTGACCAGGGTGCAGCCCATGCCGTTTCTGGATTCATCTTCCTGTGCCATTTTCATAACCGCATCATTGGTATGATGAAATCCTTTGATAAGAAAATGCCGGATCTCCTCCCGATTCCCCTTCACTTTGCGGATTGCATCTTTTGAGAGGTATTTGTCCAGAGTTTCGATGGCGACCTGACTGGCCACCTCCCCTGCGTTATGACCTCCCATTCCATCCGCAACGACAAATATCTTCCGGTCTGCCAGAATGCAAAAATTGTCTTCATTATGGCTTCGTACTCTGCCGGTATCGGTTCTGCCGCAGCTGGAAATACGCTGCTGCGAATTACCAAATACTTTTTTTAAAAGTCTGATCATATCAGGTTCTCCCAACTCAATATATCGGTAAAAAGGGGCTTTAAGTTTAGGTGGACATGAACAGTAACGGCCTTTTACTTGGCCGGGGATCATATCCATTGATCAGTGAAGCCTTTGCTGATGGGTTAACTTATTGAATTATAAAAGGAATGTTATAGGGATGATTTATTTGGCTTGTTGAAAAAATCTGTCCGCAAATCAATATACTTGAGCTTTAACAAAATATCCCAATCAGTTATGGGTGGACACTGTTTAATAAAAGCGGATTTTTATTGAACGAATTTTAATGATATCTCCTTTTTTCAAGATCTGTTCGTGTTTGATTTTTGTTCCGTTCAAAAAAGTTTTCGCCCAGCTTCGTTGCGGGATGATCTTATATTTATCTTTATGTTGGACAATATAGAGTTGGGCGTCAGCAATAAACAACCCCGACAGAACCAAGTCGCACGATGGGGCTTTCCCAATTTTAATACTGCTTTTCCCTTTGAGAGAGATTTTCATGGGCGCTGCATTCCCTTCCATCAGGATCAATTGGTGCTCGGGCTTTTTTACGTCGGAGTCCGCTGCCATGCCGGCAAGATGTTTTGAACTGACGATAATTGTCTTGTCATCCGTATCCGGGTGTGCTCCGTACGATGACGTCAACTCTTGTTCAGGGCCTTTACTGACGGAGAGTTTGAATTTCCCCAGCTTGATGTTATCGTCTTGGGTAATATATTCGGCCCCTTTTATTTTTTTACCATTAACAAAGGTTCCGTTCAGGCTTCCAAGGTCTGAGAGAATATAAAGACCGTCTTTAAGTTCAAGCGAGGTATGTTCCCGCGAAATGGCCGTATTATCAACAATAACATCGGCATCAGCGCCTCTGCCGATGGTTAATTTCCAACCTTCTTTAATGGTAAAACTTTTAATTACCTTGTCGTTCAGGCTTATTATCCATTCAGACATAGTTCAGCTCCTGAATAATGAATCATATGGCCTCTGTTTCCCAGGGAGGCGTCCCAACTTGATCCTTGAGTGATATCGGTTTCGGCTACCTGATGGCAGCAACAATGTTATCGGCAGTTTGTTTGATTTTCTCAAGGTCTCCTTGCCTGATTTCCCAAGTGGTCAAAGGAAGTTCGGGGTCCCCGCCGGTACGCGGAACAAGGTGAAGGTGATAGTGCATTACCTCCTGGTTGACGCCACGGCCGTTTAATTGAAGACAGGCTATGCCGGTAGGATTAAGGGCTTCTTTTATCGCCCGAATAATTTTTTGGGAAGCAAGGTGGACCGCGGCCAGGTCTTCACCCGGGATTTCCCAGAGATCCTGTGCATGCCTTTTGGGAATAACCAGGGTGTGACCTTCAGAAATGGGATTAATATCCTCAAAAGCGAAGACGCGGTCGTCTTCATAAACCTTGAAGGAAGGAATCTCCCCTCTAATGATTTTGCAAAAAATGCAGTCTTCCACGATTTTCCTCCTTTTCCATTGAGCCATTGGGTCCGGCGAAACTGTAAAGCCGGGGCAATTTGGCAAAGCACTGCTGTTACATTTTTGAAAAGCCTGTTGTTCCAACAGGAAGGTCTGAGATTCAGCTAGGAGGCTGTCCGAAAAAATTGCTATTCTCGGACAGCCTCCTGGAATATTGCGGAAAAACTATGGAATTGTGCAGAACTTGGTGTTGTCCGTTGTTTGTTGCCAATCGTCCGGGGGTTACAGCACTGAAGTGATCAGTGATCAGTCAATGCCGTTAAATTAAGGGTTCTCAATATGTTCAAGTATCCAGGATTGATACCATGCGGGAAATATTTTAAACCGCAGAATATCGAATCACGCTAAAGACGTGACCTATGGGTAGGAATGACAAATGACGAAGTATGGAATCGCTTCGCTCTATTTGTTTTATATAATTGATAAAAACTCCTTCCTTCGTCATTCGGAGTTCATTTAATCGATATTCGTTATTCGGTCTTAATTTGACTACAGAGTAAGATCCCCCCTGGATAAGGCGCCTGCAAGTATTGAACATTGGATCTGGTTGGTGCCTTCTGCTATCTGTGTGATCTTTGCATCGCACATCATTCTTTCAATGGGGTACGGCGCGGAATAGCCATGTTTGCCCAAGATATCCAACGCCATTATGGGGACTTCTACTGCAACATTGGAACAATAGAATTTGGCGATGGAAATACGAAATCGGGAGTCTTTGCTTTTTCTCTCAACTTCAGAACAGGCCTTGTACAGCAATTGCCTTCCAGCCTCGATTTTAGTGGCCATTTCCGCTATTTTGGAATCTACAAGTTCGGAGGATATATGATGTTCTCTAATAAAATCAAGAGCGTAAGCCAGCACTCCCTGGGCAAGCCCTATGGCTCGGGAGCCTGTAATATATCTTGATTCGCCGAAAAGCCTGCCGCCGATATTGAATCCTTCGCCTTCTTCCCCGACAAGATTCTCTTTCGGGACCACGCAGTCTTCAAAAACCACTTCACACGTGTGAATGACGGTGCTGCCCATTTTTTCTTCGGCCTTTCCTATTGAAAGTCCGGGAGAATCCTTTTCAATAATGAAGGCGGAAATTCCGTTTCGGCCTTTTTCGGGGTCAGTTTTGGCAAATGCAGTAAAGAGGGTGGCAACATCAGCGTTGGTTATGAAGACTTTTGTGCCATTCAGGATGTAGTCATCCCCTTTTCTGATGGCGCGGCTGCGAAGGGCACCTGAATCAGAGCCTGCTTCCGGTTCAGTCATGGCCACGGCAGGAAACAGTTCCCCTTTCGCGATCAGAGGCAAATATTTGGCTTTCTGTTCATGGTTTCCTGCCCCGACAATCATCTTGGCACCCAGGATAGGCTGTCCGCAGATCTGGACGCAAGTAGTGCATGCCTTTGCGATCTCTTCCAGGGTAATCGCACATGCCATGGCACCCATTTCCGTCCCGCCATATTCCTTTGGAAAGCTTATGCCATAAAGGTTGGCTTCCTTGAAAACGTCAAAAATATCCCAGGGGAATTCCCCTTTCTGATCTATTTCTTCTGCTCTCGGCCGAACATACTTATCGGTAATTTCCCTTACCTTATCTCTCAGTTCGGTCTGCTCTTTTGTGAAATTGTAACCAATGTCTTCCATACTTCGTCATTCCTTTATTCAAATTATTAAGTGGGTTCTAAAATAACAGATACTGGGGGATCCCCAGTAAAAACTTGCGTTAGAATTCTCATAAAAATGCCATATAAGCAAGTAAGAATTTTTGGTTCTTCTCCCAATTAGTTGGGAGAAAGGGGTCCAGGATTCGAGGGTTCAAGTGTTCCCCGTGAAAGTCAACGGGATCTTCGACAAGCTGTTTATTTTCTAATGATTTTTAA
>JAFDJF010000773.1 GCA_019307645.1 Deltaproteobacteria bacterium | reverse complement strand
CCCGGAAGTATCCGGCTCGCCCGGATTGATCCGAACACACTCAAGACCGCTCACCCTGCCGGTTTCTGTGATGATACGGGAGGGAGAAGCCAGGAAGAGAATCGTAATCCCCTCTTTTTCTGTTTTTGCCACTTCTTCCGGGGCTGCTTCCATATTTTCCCTGTTGAACAAATAGACGACGGTTACAGAAGCGGCTCCCAGGCGGCGGGCCAATCGGGCGGCATCAATAGCGGAATTACCTCCGCCGATTATTGCCACCCTTTTTCCCACATCCACTGCCCTACCCTGATTTACCGCCTTCAAAAGCTCCAGGGCAGGTACAACGCCTTCACAGGTTTCATCCGGCATTCCCAGTTTTAATTCTTTGTGGGCTCCTGTGGCCACAAAAACAGCATCGTTCTGCATTTTCAGCATATTCAGACCTTCGGCGTCCACCCGGGAGCGGGTCTTCATTTCAACTCCCAGTCTCTGGATATAACCGATATCATTGTCCAGGAGCTTCCTCGGGAGACGATATTCGGGTATCCCTACCCTTAGCATACCCCCGGTCTCCGGCAGTGCCTCCAGCACGGTTACCTTGTAGCCCTTAAGCGCCAGGTCATGGGCGCATGCCAGGCCGGCCGGGCCCGATCCGATGACGGCGACCTTCTTGCCGTTATCGTCAATTTGAGGCAGGGGCAGAGACTCCGCGTTCACCGCTTCAGTAATAAACCTTTTAACAGCCCTGATTCCGAGGCTCTGGTCAAGATATCCCCTCTTACAGACCTGCTCGCAGGGATGGTGGCAGACCCGCCCGCAAACAGCCGGAATCGGATTGGTGAGCCGAAGCAGTTGATAGGCTTCCTCAATTTTTCCTTCCCTGACAAGATTCAAATAGCCTTTAACATCCGTATCAATCGGACATGCCAATCTGCAGGGCGGCTTACACCGGTTGGGATCAACTTCGGACACCACCGTCCCCTTTAAGCTGGGATAGGTCTGCTCAAGGACCTTGGTTATTTGAGGCCATTCAATGAGCTTGGGCAGGATCTTGCCGCGCATATCCTTAATGGTGGCAAAACCTTTCTCATCCATGAAGTTGGAAAGCCCTTCCTTTAGCCTGTTTATGGGCTTCAGGCCATTTCTCATGAACAGGGTATGAGCCTGAACCGAGCTGGCCCCATAGAGCATCATCTCCGCCACATCGCGCCATGAATGGATTCCACCGTGAGCAGAGATATCCATCTGCTCGACAACATCCGGGGCATGCATCATGGCCCTCAGGGACATGTGCTTGGCCGGTCCCATTCCGGCCATAGAGGCGTCAGAGACGAATTTCGGCTCCACAGTGCCCAGGTCGATCTCCGGGGCGCCGATATAAACGCCCCCCAGGGTGACCCAGTCGAAATTCAGATCTCTAACGATGTAGGTCAGTTTTCGAGGCCAGGGGAATATCTTCGCCCCTATTTTGATCCTCTTGGCGCTTTCCCTCGCGGCCGTGGCAATCTCCTTGATCACTTCCGGGTCGGTTGTCATGGTATACTTGAACGGCCAGAACCACGGAGCAGGACACGCAATAAGTACCTCTACACCGTCAGCGCCTGCCTCCTCGAACAACCTGACACCCTTGGCATAGCCTTCCAGTGAAATACCGCCTACGCTGGCAATGAGTTTCATGCGGTATTTGTCCTTGTTTTTATTGATCCATTCCGCCCACCTCTCAATGGGCCAGCGTGACATGCTGTCACAGTGCATCTGACCGTCGTGGCAACGTATATAGCTTTGCAGACACCTGCCGTATGTCTGAGGTTCGTAGGGCTTTATTGCCTTCTGATAATCTTCATCAACCAGGCCGGTTTTCAGTATAACACCACCGGCCCCGAATTCTTCCACTTTATGAAGGATTTCATCTGTATCAGTGAGAGGGCCGGAAGACACCAAGATGGGGTTTTCCAGCTCTAAACCACCTATTGTCGTTCTTAAATCAGCCATTCATCTCTCCTTCAAAAATCAAATACCTTCGGCTAAAGCCGAAGGCTTGGGTTCAAGGATCCGAGGGGTCAAGGGGTCGAGTG
>JAFDJF010000172.1 GCA_019307645.1 Deltaproteobacteria bacterium | reverse complement strand
TATGCGTGGAGAAATTGAACCGACGAATATCGAATCACGAATAACAAGTGACTAAGTATGGAATCGCTTCGCTATATTTATCTTATATGATTGATAAAAACTCCTTCCTTCGTCATTCGGAATTCATGTAATCGATATTCGTTATTCGATTTTAACCTGGCACGCAAAATTAATACCCGGTGAAACTCAGTAGGCATTCCCTTAAATTAATGCCATTAGTCCAAAGGGTTTAGCGGTCGCGTCCCGATAAAATCGGGATATCGCAATTCGTAAACCGGCTATGGTTAAGCAGAAATCCAACCGAATAACGAATAACGGGTTATACGATCGAACCCTAACGTTATAAGGTTCACGGTTTCCCGCTTTCGCTTCAGACGGGATCTACGCTTCGCTCCGACAGGCAAGATTAAAAGCGATGAAGGAGGGGCTCTATTCTTTAGACAAATAGCCTGTTCCTCCGGTTTTTTGATATGCCAAACGGTTTTGTACAAAAGCCTAGGGAACACGTTATGTCGCTCTGGAAACATGAAGAAAATCCCGATAAAATCGGGATTAACCTTGAACCTTGAACCTAAGTAATTACATATGCCATGAGGCCCCGCTTATTATTTGGGACCCCGTTTTTTGATTTCTCCTTGAAACACATTCAGGATGTCCCGAACAGGTGAGGGGAGATCTGTGTTTCCGGCAACATCTGCCTCGGCGGGCGTCACCTTTGGCGTTGGCTTTTTCTTGGGCACGCGATTATTGCTGGACAGGATTTTTATACGGATGTCTCTCTGAAAAAAATCGCGGCAAAAAGAAGAAAGTTGCTCATATCTGTCTTTGTCATCAAAATAACTAGCGGAAAATGACTGGTTGCCTTTGGCAATTTCCAGTGTTTCTCCAGCCAGGTCCAGAAGCTCCCAGTCTTTGAGAACATTGAACATTGGCCTGCTCTTGGATTTAAGGTAATCTAGAAACCCGTCCCAGACATTATTTTTACTATAATTATCATTGGAAATTACGCTAGATTCTTCATGTATCACTTTAACTTCTTTTTGGGAATCTGAAATCCATGGGACGGCAGGATCTGCTATATGGTCGACTTTTATTTGTTCATTGGAGACTGCGGCGGTAAGCAGTTTATTTTCCAGCGCCCCGATTTTCTCCAGCAGGTCGCCAAAAGAGAGATAATCACCAAGATGGCAAAGTTTGATCATGGTGGTCTCAAGGATCAGGCGGGGGCTGGATGTAAACCTCAAATCCTGTTCCCGATTGATCAGGAAGTTCAACAGGATCTGGAGCTTTTCCGATCCGGCCTGTTCCGCCTGCTGCCTTACCTCCTTCTTCTCGCTTTCATTCATGTCAAGGAGATAATCCTGAGATTCGAGAACGCTGACCAACAGATTTCTGAACTGGCCCATGAGGACCCTGTAAAACTCCTTGATGTCATACCCGTAATTGTAAATCCGGTCCACAATTTCCAGGCATTTGCCGGGGGAATTGTCGAGAATGGCACGGGATGCCTCAAAAATAATGTCTTTGTCAAGGATTCCCAGAATCTCTGTGATATGGCGGTCCTCTGCCTTTTCTCCTGCAAACGAGATCACCTGGTCCAGCAGGCTTTGGGCGTCACGCATACATCCGTCGGCCTCTCTGGCGATAAGTGTCAGTCCGGCTTTACTGATCTCAATGTTTTCATCCTTTGTTATTCTTTCTAAATGCTCAACAATTCGAGCCAGGGATATTTTTTTAAAATCGAATCTCTGGCAGCGTGAGAGGATGGTTACCGGCACTTTGTGGGTCTCAGTGGTTGCGAACATGAACTTCACGTGGGCCGGGGGCTCTTCGAGTGTTTTGAGAAGGGCATTAAAGGCAAACAGAGTCAGCATGTGCACTTCATCGATTATGTAGATGCGATAATCACTCGAAGAGGGCATATATTTGACACTTTCACGGAGTTCTCTGATCTCATCAATGCCACGGTTGGATGCCCCGTCTATTTCCTGGACGTCCACTGATGAACCGTCTGTGATTTCCGTGCATGACCGGCACTGATTACAGGGTATGCCCGGTTCCCCCTCCCGACAGTTAATGGCTTTTGCCAGGATCCGTGCAACCGATGTTTTTCCAGTACCCCTGGGGCCGCTAAAAAGATAGGCGTGGGCCAGCCTACCGGTCTTGATGGCATTCATCAATGTTTGGGTAATGTGTTCCTGGCCAATAACGTCCTGAAATACCTGGGGACGCCATTTCCTGGCTAGAACTTCATAGGACATGTCACACCCGGATGAGTTACAAATGAACAACCCCGCAGTTCAAGCCGCAGGGTAGTTTGCTCGTTTCTGTGAATCGTTCTGTGATGGCGGAGAGAGAGGGATTCGAACCCTCGGTGCCACTTTTAGTAGCACACGCGATTTCCAGTCGCGCTCCTTCAGCCAGCTCGGACATCTCTCCGTGGCAGATTATTGCGGTTCAAGGTTAAGCGGTCAGGGTTCATCCAGTTAAATTTCCCAAAGGGAACCTTGTTTAACAGAGTGAACCTTTGAATCCGGAACCTGTGACCCGCGATAATTCTATACCCTAATTTCTAAAAAGGTCAAGTGCTCGTTCACCCCGCTTTTCATCCCTTTTTTCGATGCCGCAATTTTGCCACCGCTTCAATATGATAAGTATGGGGGAACATGTCAACGGGCTGTATTTCGACTACCTGATAATTCTGGATCATTTGGCCAATATCCCTTGCCATGGTGGCCGGGTTGCATGACACGTAGATGATTTTTTCCGGGGATAATGCCAAAACCCGGGCCAGCACATCCTTGTGCATTCCAGCCCGCGGCGGGTCAATGATCAAGACATCGGGTTTGTGGGTTATGGCGGGAAGCTTCTCCCTGATATCTCCGCAGATAAACCGGCAGTTGTCGATACTGTTTTCCTTGCAGTTTTTTCTGGCATCCTGAACCGCAGTCTCGCTGATTTCGATGCCGGTGACAGCCTGTACCCTGGATGCCAGAAACACAGGAATGGTGCCTGTTCCGCTGTAGAGGTCGATCACCATTTCATTACCTTTGAATTGGGCATAGTCGACCACTGTCTGATACAGTTTTTGGGCGCCCGGGGAGTTGGTCTGGAAGAAAGAGTTCGGCGATATCTGAAAAGTGTATGGCCCGATTTTGTCCTCGATATGTCTTTGACCTGCGAGAACGATCTCGCTTTCTCCCACGGCAATGGAGGCTTTTCTACCCGTAATATTATTGATTATTGATTTTATTTGACCGAATTTTCGGAGCAGGGCATCAGCCAGCGGCTGGACCGCTTCCGGCCTTTCTTCTGAAGTGACCAGATTGACCATCCATTCGTCAAATGCCGTTGAATAGCGGATGGCCAGAAATCGCCAGAATCCTTCGTGGGTTTTCAGGCCATACACAGGTATCCCACAACCTCTGACGTATTCTTTGACTTCCTGAAGAATTTCGTTTCCTCTTTCCTGCTGTAGCAGGCAGGCATCTATGTCAATGACTTTATAAAAGGTTCCCGGAACATGAAGGCCCAGGGCAAAACCGCCTTCCGTCTCACGCCGGTCCATTTCTTGGGGGAGAAACCACCGCCGGTCGGAAAAGGAAAACTCCATCTTGTTTCGGTAGGCGAATTTGTTCTCCGAAGGGACCACGTCTCGGACCACAACATCTTTTAATGCCCCGATATGTTTCATGGATTCTTCAATGTGCTCTTTTTTATAGTCCAGTTGCCGTTCATAGCGCACAGACTGCCACTGACATCCCCCGCAATAGCCGCTGTAGGGGCATGGGGCCTGTACTCTGTCGGGTGACGGCTCTATTAGTTCTATCATCCTCGCTTCAGCATAGTCCTTTTTCTTTTTGAAAACCTGTGCGGTCAACCTGTCTCCCGGCATGCCACCTTTTACGAATATGACAAACCCGTCCAGGCGGGCGATTCCCTGTCCGCCGTAAGCCATTTTATCAATACTGAGTTCGAGAATGTCGCGTTTGCGTACTTTCATGGTTTGAACTAATTAAATTATTTTTCACATAAAGTCACGTGTAAGATCCCTGTGAAGTAAGATTAAAAGTTCGTCAATCATCGTTCTGTGATGAATGCGCTATCTGAGGCGGTATTTTATGATCGTTTTCAAAATATAAAAGTTTTATAAAATAACTATTTTTGTTAATAAATAAAATGACAAAATAATTTTAATATAGTATTGGCTGACAGACCATAACTAGTTATTAAATATAATGACATGTTTTTTGTGAATCCATTTGTTGAAACAGCGATGTCGGGAGTCGAATGTGAAAGGGTATGGATGGAATGAAAGAAAAGAAGGAGGAGCCAATTTCAAAACGTCCCATTTTAGCCAATCTCAGTGTTGGGCTCAAATTTTAATCCTCAAAATACTAAATGTATTCACCCCAAGGGCACTTACTTCGTGGCGCCTGCGGTTAATCCCGCCTGTGGCTGGATCGCCCGCCTTGACCGGACTGAAACGTTTTGAAACTGGCTCAGGAGGGGTGACCATCATGGAAATTGTCATGGTCGTCGCCATCATTGGCATACTGTCCGGCATAGCTGTTCCTGCTCTGGACAGCTTTCTGCCCAATTACAGATTGAGAGCGGCGGTTAGTGACTTGTATTCAAATTTGCAGCGGGCAAAGCAGGAGGCGGTTCGAGCCAATGGAGAATGTGCAGTGTATTTTGATGATGCAAACGGAAAATATCAGCTGGTAGGCGGCGGCCTTGACGGTATTTGTGATGGGCCTCCTGCCGGCAATCCTCCTGTGCCGCAGGATGACGATATTTTACTGAGTGACATCTCGCTTTCAAGTTATGGAAGCGGCGTACAATTTGGAAGCGGAAATGCCGGCAAAACTGTTCCGGGGACCGGCATACCCCCGGCCGTGACTGTGAGCTATGGAAATGACTGGATTCGGTTTGATTCAAAGGGGATGGCGCGTGAAATGGGTTATGCATATTTAACCAACATTAATGGCGCTTCCTTTGCTGTCGGGACGCCATCACTGGCTGGTGCTATTGTTCAGAAAAAGTGGCTGAGTCGTTCCTGGGATTAGGACCGTGAAAAAAGGAGAAACCTGAGGTGAGAAGCGAACATGGCTTTACCCTGTATGAGCTTATGGTGGCTGCAGCCATAAGCAGTTTTGTTTTATTGGCTGTTCATGCCATATATAAATCCCAGCAGAAATCGTATGTTGTCCAGGAGCAGGTTTCCAAAATACAGCAGAATATGAGGGGTGGGATGTGTTGTATCCAGAGAGAAATCAGGATGGCCGGATATGACCCCCAGGCCAGCGGGAACTTTGGGATAAACGATGTCGGCCTGGATGGCAACGGCAATGGAACCCTTTCATTTTCTCTGGACGATGATCTTAATCGCATGGCCAATGACAGTGACGGAAACGGCAATGTTGATGACCGGGAAACGCTTGTTTTTTCACTGTATGATTACCCAACTGCCTCTCCAGATGGAAACCTTGATTTGGCTCGAAAATATGGCACACGCAGGCAGTTGCTCGCGGAAAATATTGATGCCCTGGGCTTTGCCTATGCTTTTGATTCAACAGGAGACGGGGACAATTCACTGGATAAAGATACGAATGATAATGTTATATGGGCTATTGACACTGATCATGACAAGGATCTTGATGTTAACCTCGACACAGACAACGACGGAGACATAGATATCAACGACAGGCAGGAGGGAGAGCCCCTGGCCCATGCTGACAATGGCGGTCTGGTTGATGTTCAGCTTTCCGATATCAGGGTGGTCAGGATATGGCTGCTTGCCAGAGGCGATAAAGAGGATTCTAATTTTGCCGACAATATGACCTACGTCGTTTCAAACCAGAGAATAAGCCCGAACGACGGTTTTCGACGCCGAAGATTGACCGCGACTGTAAGGTGCCGGAATATGGGCGTGTGGTCCAATAATTGATCCTAACGTCAATGTCATTAACTTCGCAATTTTGATTAAACTCAAGTATCCGGGATTGCTGCCATGCGGAAAATATTTTAAATCGCAGAATAACGAATAACGAATGACGAATGACGAAGTATGGAATCGCTTCGCTCTATTTATTCTATATAATTGTTAAAAACTCCTTCCTTCGTCATTT
>JAFDJF010000171.1 GCA_019307645.1 Deltaproteobacteria bacterium | reverse complement strand
CGCGCTTCAGGCTGCTTACGACAGTGCCATGACTACGATAAACGGGCCGGATTACGAAGACGGAACACCTCGCTACTTCACGTGCCAGACCTGTCATTTGCCCCCGGTGACCGGCTTCGGCTGTAACAAAAAAGGCGCTCCGCTCCGCACAGACCTCCCCCTCCACGACATGACCGGCGGAAACTACTGGATTCCCGATGCAATCCAGTATCTTGACAGTCAGGGCAAGCTGTTGCTGGGCGGCGGTCTCACATCAGTGCAGATTGCAGCTATAGACGATGGGAAAACCCGCGCCGAGAAACAGTTAAGGGTCGCCGCATCTCTTCTGGTAGAAGAGGACATCTTAAAAGTAGTCAACCACACAGGGCATAAGCTTATCTCAGGTTACCCGGAAGGGCGCCGGATGTGGTTGAATATAAAATGGTATGATACAACCGATGCTGTGATTCGCGAAGACGGCGCCTACGGACCGGTTACAACGATCATCAACCCAGTGGATGGCGCCAGTTACACAGTCAACTCCATATTGGATCTCCATGATCCCAACACCAAAGTCTACGCGGCCCATTACGGTTTTACACAGGAATGGGCGCAACAGCTGATAAATATTGGATATGATCCCGGACTATCCATAGGTTATGATCGCATTACCGGAGAGGTGGACCTGACTCTGGGTGACATAGCTGCCCAGGAACCTGACACAGTCCATGAAAGTTTTCACTTCGCTATCAACAATGCGATTGTCAAAGATAACCGTATCCCTCCATATGGGTTCGGTTATGATGAAGCAAGGAAACGAAACACCTTACCGGTACCGGCTGACCAGTATGGCGATCCCGGTTCCGGAGGAAACTACAAATACTGGGATGAAGTGGCGCTGCATCCACCTCATGATGCAGTTTATGCAACGATTGAATTGCTTTATCAGCCTACCAGCTGGGAGTACGTCCAGTTTCTGTGGTTGGCCAACAGTGGGCAGAACACTTTTCTGGCCAACGAAGGAATCAACCTTTTGGATGCCTGGCTGAACACAGGGATGGCTACCTATTACGTTATGACATCCGCAACATGGAGTCGAGTGACCTGTGAAGGCGACTTTGACAATGACGGGGATGTGGACGGGAAAGATTTGTCAACCTTAGCGGCAAGTCCGGCAATTGTTCTTCTGGAAGACTTTGCGGAAAACTTTGGCAGGACGAATTGCCCTGATTAGGCGATAACAAATGGTGATGTGGATGGTGATGATTTAGAGATATTTTCAAACTATTATGGACAGATGTTGGAATAGACAGAATTATAATTCTTAAAAAATCTGCCCCGAATGATACCAGGCAATCTCTAACCATATAAAAGAGCGACCTCCAAGGTACCCCTTAGTGATGGTCCTCCCGTTCTACGGGAGGAGCGTCACTCTCAGGAAAATCCAAAAAATATGATTTCATGCAAAAATGAGGGAATTCCCCTATGAAAATGAGGGAAATCCCTCATCAAAATGAGGGAATTCCCCTATAGACATGGGGGCGGGAAAGGTTGTATATTCCTAATTAGGTCAACCCACGACAAACCTTGGAGGAATTAAAGATGGCAACTCAAACCAAACAGGAAATAGAGAAGAATAACATGGCAGAAAAAAGAGAACACCCAAGGGAAGCTTGTTCGGAAGCTACTTTTTGTTCCACAAAGAAAGGAATATACGAGGGTCTGATTAAAGACATCGGGGTCAAAGGCGTTTTCATTGCAACTGATGCGGCTTTTACAGTTGGGGAAATCATTACCGTAGCGGTGCCATCTACCGGCGATAGAGAAGGGGGAAAATTGAGAGGTGAAATTGTCTGGAAGCGACCCGGCGGGTTCGGAGTGTATTTCAAAAGTTCTCTTAATGAGTAATATCAACGGGTTTTGTCATTACAGGTTTAATATTTAATAGCACCAATCTTGCTGTTTCAGAAATAAATATTCCCCGAAAACATTTTTTCATCGAAGAGGATCGACAGGGAACTGAAAAAGGAGGAATCATCATGGAAAAGTTTTTTATCAGACATAATTCTACCGGTGCTTTGTTCCTTATTTTGTATGGAGTCCTTTTGTTTATGCTCAATATTCTTGTCTACCGTATCATTGCGCTATATTGACAGAATCAATACCTCTGTTGAGTGAACCCTAACGTTGCATAAATCCTGTCGACAAAAACCGTTTTCACTCTAACACGTTTTTGTTCGAAGTTTTATGCAACGTTAGGGTAAAGCAGTGTTACGGAACATCTTAAGATCAAAATGAGGCGGGGAGGTTAATTAAACCGGTGCAGAACCAGATTTGACTGGGAAGTGTTGTTACCAGTGGGTTCAATCGGTTTTTATTCAGAAATCCCGCCACGTGGGAGTTCCCTCAACGGGTTCGCGTAAAAATGTGAAGCTATTATTACGCGAGCCCTAAGTAAAATGAGGGAAATCCCCTATGCTACTGAGGGAATTCCCTCATGCAGAGTGAGGGATTTCCCCTATGCAAAATGAGGGATTTCCCCTATCAAAATGAGGGGTTTCCCCTATAGACATAGGGCGGGTGGATGTTGTATAAGAAGATCTCCGTTACTTCTCTTTTCGCCGCCTCTGGGTCGTCGTTTCCCGATGATGGCCCAGAGGCATTTTTTACTTTATTCATCCGGTTCAGGACATGAATCTTTGATATATCAATATTTAGACGATTTCGAAAAAAGCTCCGTATATCCCGCTGCAGCGCAACGCAGCCCTTCGACATTGCTCAGGGCCGTGAGCCTGTCGAACGGTAGACGAATTTTTTACGGAATCGTCATCATTGAAGCGTTATATTCCCCATGGGCTCTTCTGCCGTTTGAATGACACCGAATTTCTCTTCGTATCGCGAAATATTGTCCTCAAGGGCTTTGACAATCCGTTTGATATGGCCTGGACTTACTATGATCCGGCCGGTTACTGTGCCGGAGGGCGGTACAAGCATTAGAAAATCCATAATGAATTCTTCTCTTGTGTGGGTTACGGCCATATTATTTGAGTATGCACCCCCAATCAGTTCTTTTGGAAAATCCACCCTGATTTCCTTCGATTTGTTTTGCATCCTTTTCTCTCCTAATGCAGATAATTTCAACTCAGTTTTATTGAGAAGTTACTGTTGATTTTACTAGATCATTACGGAATAATGAGTAAAAGAGGCAAAGAAATCAAATTGTTTATTAATTCTTTTCCCCAGAAGGAAAATAAGATGTTAAACGATGACAAAAATGTCCTCACAGGGTTAGCCCGTTTATTGAAAGACGATATCAGTCTTAGCAGACGACAGGTATGTCATTTGGGCGCTTTTTTCGGATTGACGCTAACGACCTTATTTCCTTTTCAAAGAAGATGCGCCTTTGCACAAGAAACGCAATCTTTAAAAAAGGGGGAAAAGATCATGAAATTGATGCCGCCCATTTTGGATGGAAATATGTCTCTGGAAAAGGCGATTAAACAGAGACGGACAGTAAGATCGTTTGGGGGCGAACCGGTCACTGGGCAACAGTTTTCTCAGATACTCTGGGCTGCACAGGGTATCACGGAGGACAGGGGATTTAAAAGGGCTGCACCCTCCGGGGGAGCGCTCTATCCTGCAGACGTCTATGCAGTGGTTGGTGAAAACTGTGTTGAGGGGTTGACCTCCGGGGTATTTCGCTATAAACCTCAAGATCACTCGGTCATAAAAATACTTGAAGGTGACAGAAGAAAAGATGTGGCCGTCGCGTCTTTGAAACAGATGTGGATGGCGGCCGCGCCGGTGTTGTTTGTTATTACTGCCGAATATGACCGGATCTGTGTCAAATACGGCAAGAGGGGCATCAGGTATGCCTTGATTGAGATGGGGCATATCGGCCAAAACGTGTTCCTGCAGTGCCGGACTCTGGGCCTTGAGGCGGGTATCGTCGGCGCTTTCAATGACAGGGATGTGGCCGAAGCGGTAGGAACGGCAAAAAATCATGAGCCTCTTGTTATTATGCCGGTAGGCTGAACCGGTGAACCATGTTTGCAAGTCATGAAGAGCACGATGAAATGATGGCGTTTTTGGAGGGTTGGACAGATGATCCTCAGAATATGAAAGGCGCTTTTTTTAAACTGAAAGAGAAGCTTCTTGGAAAAAAAGACGTGATCCTCTCTTTTAATTCCCGGCCGGGAATCAGCTATTCCCTGAGGGCGAGTGTCGGAAAAAGCGCCGGAAAAAACAGGAATCTTTTTGCCCTGGTAGACATCGTTGATGATCAGACAGAAAACAGGTGGCTTTCCGTTTGCTTCTATTCGGACTTGGTTTCAGACCCGGATGATGAAGGAAATCTTGTGCCAAAAGGCATCCTCGGAGAGGACGGCTATTGCTTTGACCTCTTTGAGTTTGACAATGCTTTGATTCCCTACATCGAGCAAAGAGTCGATGAGGCATATAACAATGTGGTGCGTTAGATCAAATTCAATGGGAGCCAGTTTCAAAACGTTTCAGTTTGGTCAAGATCAAGGCGGACACAAATTTTAACCACAGGCGCCACGAAGTAAGTGCCCTTGGGGTGAATACATGAAGTATTTTGAGGATTAAAATTTGAGCCCAACGCTGAGATTGGCCAAAATGGGACGTTTTGAAATTGGCTCATAGGACTGTAGACATGAAAACACACGTTACAATAAAACTGTTTGCAACGCTGAAGAAATATTCCCCACCGGGTGCTGACAATTACCCGATTACACCTGAAACGACACTCAGGGATTTAATTGAGACCTTGGGTATCCCCGAAGATGAAGCAAAAATTATATTCATTGATGGCGTGAAAGTGGCCCTGGATTCCGATCTGCAGGGCGGTGAAACGGTTTCGATTTTTCCCCCCATTGGAGGGGGTTAGGACCTGAAAAAGGAGATGATTATGGACAAGATATTAAGGGTCGATGTGGGTGCCGACGGCGGCCCCAGGACCACGGTTACGGAACTTGGTGAGTATGCCGGAATGGGAGGCAGGGGCATGACATCTATGGTGGTTTCAAAGGAGGTGCCGCCGGAATGCCATCCCCTGGGACCTGAAAACAAGCTTGTGATTGCCCCGGGACTGCTTGCAGGGTCGGCGGCCTCAACATCAGGCCGTATTTCAGTCGGCTGTAAGAGCCCTCTGACCGGAGGGATAAAAGAGGCCAATGCCGGAGGTCAGGCAGGGCAGGTCATGGCAAGGCTGGGCTATGCAGCGATAATAATTGAAGGTGATCCCAAAAGTGATGATGTTTATAAGATGTTTGTTAACAAGGAAGGCGTGAAAATTACGGCCGCAAATGACCTGAAGATGCTTCCAAATTACGATCTGGCGGACAAAATCAAGGAAGAATACGGTGATAAAGTGGCCATGATCTCCATCGGGCCTGCGGGAGAAATGAAGATGTGTGCGGCTTCAATCGCAATCACCGACCCCGAGTTCAGGCCGACACGCCATGCCGGGCGAGGCGGTGTGGGGGCCGTCATGGGGGCCAAGGGTATCAAGGCCATTGTGCTGGATGACTCGGGAATGTCTGTACGCCGGCCCAAAAAGCCTGATGCATTCAAAGCCGCCAATAAGACCTTTGTTCAGGGGCTGCAGCAACATGCGATTACCGGTCAGGGCCTGGCCGCGTATGGCACGAGTATCCTGACGAATATTGTCAATGAGGCGGGCGCTTACCCGGCCTATAATTTCAGGCAGGCTCAATTCGACAAAGCAGAGGAAATCAGCGGTGAGACCTTTGCCGCAATCGAGAGTGAGCGAGGCGGAAACCCCACACATGGCTGTCACCGGGGGTGCATCATCAAGTGCTCGGGTATCTATGTGGACAAGGACGGGAATTATGTGACCAAACAGCCGGAATACGAAACCGTGTGGGCGCACGGAGGCAACTGCGGGATCTCGGACCCGGACGCCATTGCAAGACTTGATTTTCTGGATGATAATTTTGGCCATCGGAGTTGCCATGGAAGCGGGATTGATTGAATTCGGCAACGATCAGGGCGCGATCAGTCTCCTTGAAGAAGTGGGGCAGGGGACCTATATCGGCCGAATTTTGGGGAATGGTGCGGCCTTTACTGCAAAGGCATTTGGTATTGAACGGGCCCCTGTTGTTAAGGGCCAAGCATTTCCTGCCTATGACCCCAGGGCTGTAAAAGGTATGGGTGTTACATATGCAACCAGCCCCATGGGCGCTGACCACACAGCAGGGTATTCTGTTACCGCGAACATCCTGAATGTGGGCGGTGATGTGGACCCCTTGAAACCCGAAGGCCAGGTTGAACTTTCAAGGAACCTGCAGATTGCAACGGCTGCCATTGATGCTACGGGGTATTGTCTCTTCATTGCCTTTGCTATTCTTGATCAGGAAGAGACGTTTGATGCCATGGTGGCGACTATAAATGCCATGTATGACCTGAACATGACGGGGGACGATGTTGTGGAACTGGGGAAGAAGATTCTTTCAATGGAAAGAGATTTTAATAAAAGGGCCGGGTTTACCCAACAGCACGACAGATTGCCACTTTTCTTTAAAAGAGAGGCGGCCGCCCCCCATAATGTTGTCTTTGACGTCCCTGATGAAGAGCTGGACAAAGTCTTCAACTGGTAGGCTTGTTTTTGTTCGGCTGGAACTGTTCAGTTTGTTTAGGCTGTAGGCTGTAGGCTGAAGGCTGATAGCAAAGGACTGAACATGGTACACATTAGGCTGCTCCTATTACTGTATTATTGTAACTGCGTTATTCCTGGAAGAAAATTGCCAGTTTTTTTCCTTCAGCCTTCAGCCTAAACACCTTCAGCCTGATTACGTGAGTACTCACGCTCTACGTTTCGTATGATCACGCATGTTCAATTCCTGCGGTACCTCACAGCCTAAATGTCTACCGTTCGACCTTGAACATTTCACCGTGGCCTGGGACGATATATTCCGCTACTTCCAGGATTTTTTTCCTGCTTTCATCAAATTTATTAACATCCGCCATAAGCGAATTATGCTGTTTGTTGAAATCTGTCCATTCCTTACTCGGGAATGCGTCTCCGGCAACCACAACTTTCCCTTTGGGTGTGCTGACAATAACTGATATCATGTCTTCCGCATGTCCCGGTGTCAGCATGATCTCAATATCTTCATCAATCAAATTCTTTTTTAACAGATCTGTTCTTTCCACACGCCCGTCAGAAGGAAAATGTATCTGTCCGGGATATTCACCGCCTCTGAATTTTATGAATATTTTTGATTTTCTGAAAAGAAAGGTATTTACAACGTGGTCTAAATCGAGGTGGGTAAGGATTACGATATCGATATCTTCAGGAGTCAGACCCTCCTTGTCGAGCTCTCTGATTAACGTGTCTGTATCAAGGAATGAGCCCGTATCCACGATTATGTTGTTTCGGCTTTTTATCAGCGTTACGGTGGACCCTACTATTGGCCTGCCTTCGATATCCTTTATGTGATAGCCTTCAACCAGGACTTTTACTTCTGCCATGTGTGTCTCGATTTAGGACATTGCGCTTTGATACGGGTTGCGCTCATCCTTCGTTTTTGCGCGGAAACGCCTTCCGCATTCTGTCGATGACCAGCCTTCCTTGTTCAATCAATGAATCCGGATCTTCCTTGCCCGACTCTTCCCAGGGCTTGCCGAAGTTCATATCCGAAGCAATAATCTTGTAGCAGTTGTAGGACTGGACACAACTGGCCTCCCCACCCACATGCCAAAAGCCCCCGGTGCAGAAGAGATTCTTGATGGGGGTGCGATGATTGGCCAGCTCCGGTGTCGGGCGATTCGCTCCGGTCTGTTGCGGGGAATGATCTATGCCGGCAAAGTTGCCGTGAGGCGCCAGGTTCTTCAGGCGACGGACATCGAACGGGCTGTTGGTATCAATGCCGATGATGTTGTCCCAGGTCATATTTGGCGCAAATTTTCCTCAGCATGTTTCTGCTTCAGCTTTAAATAATCTTTCTCCGAAAGATCAGTTGCACGTGGCCCCTGCATCTCATGCTGAGCAACATGTTTTCCCGGGGGTGCGTATGACGGATCCACCAGGCTGTGACACCACACGACAGGGTTGAAATCCTCGAACGGGGAAATTTTTCCCTGTGTGGCATGGTCGCATTCCCTCGCAATATGCTCGATGTCTGCGGACGGCGCCAGACCCAGCCAGAATGTCTCATGAATATCGGGATTGAACGCTTCGGCATTGTATTTCGGCGCGTCATGCAGCGCAAAAGAGTACCACATGATATTGCCGATGTTGTTGGTGGAGAGGTTGTCAATTTTTCGGCAGATCTCCTCACCAAACACCTCCCTGCCAACGATTTCTATCAGGTCCCACGCGCTCAGACCGGCTGTCACCACCATTTTTCTGGCATTCACCCGGCTACCGTCGGAGAGTTCTATGCCGCTGGCCGTTTGGCCGTCGTGAATCACTTTGGCAACGTCAGCGTTGATGTTAAATTCGCAACCGTTCTGCAGCAGCCACTGGTGACAGGCGTGCGCAATCATATGCGTTCCCCCACGGGCAAATGCCAAAGTCGTAATGGTGCCTGCCATGCCCAGAATGTTTTGCCCTTTGGTTTTGTCTCTCACATTCATCGCACCGGAGGGAACGAACCTGAGAGCTGTATATTGCATTTCAGGGCTTTCGAATAACATTTTTACGCCTTCAAGGGGTGAAGCGCTCAGGTAGGGCTCAGGGTCGATTCCGGCTTCAAGGAGCAGGGGAAAAAATGCCATCTGTCTTTCCAGAAATTCGGGACGCTCCTGCCATTCGTGTGGATTCATTAACGCATCCATCATAACCCGCTGATACTCATCAGAGTTGAACAACTTGCAGCATTTAAGCCATGTATCAGCGTCTTTTTCCGAAAAGCGGGCAACCTCTGCAGCAGTTTTTTCTTGACTCGGGTCGTGCTTCAGACTGTAGATGGAAAGACACTTTTGCGTGTCCATGAATATGGCGCCATCGCTGCAAAGATACTGATCGATCTGTCCCCCATATTCCCAGAATTCCGGAAAATCACGGTAGAGCGGTGCGTAATACCAGGGCAGAATGATATTGGCATGGGTGTTGCCTCGAAAACCGGGGGCTGCAATCTCCTCCGTGGCCAGACCGCCGCCGATCTCATGCCGACGTTCGAAGATGCCACAGCTCATGCCCGCATACTTGGTTAAGTACATGGCCAGCATCAGCGCCTTGTTCCCGCCACCGCATATTACTACATCATATGTCAAATCAGACATGGTTCCTCCGAAAAAGGTTCAGGGTTTAAGGTATAGGGAACCACTCCCGCATTCTGTCTACGACCAACCCTACCTGTTCGACCAAGGAATCCGGTTCTTCCTTGCCCTGCTCTTCCCAAGGTTTGCCAAGGTTCATGTCCGTTGCAATAATCTTGTAACAGTTGTAGGACTGACAACAGCTGGCTTCGCCGCCAACATGCCAAAAGCCCCCGGTGCAGTAGAGATTCTTGATGGGAGTGCGATGGTTGGCCAGCTCCGGAGTGGGCCGGTTCGGTCCGCTCTGTTCAGGAGTCTGGTCGATGCCGGCAAAGTTGCCGTGGGGTGTCAGGTTCTTCATGCGGCGCACATCGAACGGGCTGTTGGTGTCGATGCCGATAACATTGTCCCAAGTCATGTTCGACGCAAATTTCCCCCAATAGGTGATCATGTCCTCAGCATGTTTCTGCTTCAGCTTTAAATAATCTTTCTCCGAAAGATCAGTTGCACGTGGCCCCTGCATCTCATGCTGAGCAACATGTTTTCCCGGGGGTGCG
>JAFDJF010000772.1 GCA_019307645.1 Deltaproteobacteria bacterium | reverse complement strand
CTTTTCTTGAATAGAAGGTTTTCATTACATTTGAAAAATCAAGCCGGTTATAAAGAGTCTGGATATGCTGCGCATTGAAACCGGGGAGGAGTTTCCTGATATCATCACGAATGGCATTTGACACCCCTATAAGCCGAAGGTTTTTTTTGCGCATGTATGCCAATAGCTTACGATTGTGCCGCTGGAAAAATCCATATCTGTGAGTGACCCCCAGGATCTTGATCTGAGGCAAAAAAAAACTGGCCATGCTTGAAAGATAAATTGCTTTACTCCGGTGAGCAACAATAAGGTCGGCCTCATATTGTTTACATAACTTGATAACTCTACAAACGAGCCTGATTTTCAGTCCTTTTATTTCCTTTGCGGTTAATCCGTAGAACAAGGTTTCATCCGAAATACTTTTCCGTTCTATGCTTTCATCATTATCCCCTCTTAAAAAAACAGTGACAACCTTGTAGCCGTCGTTTTTAAGCACATCGGAATATTGCTGAGCCACATCAAAAAAAGGCATCTTGTAATCATGGCATAAGTGTATTGCTGTTTTTTCCATTAAATAATAATCGCCTATCTTCTGAACATATACCGAAGTTTGTCAAACCGAGAAACCCTTCCATGGTTTCTCAGGGCGGGCTTAATCGCATCAGCAACCTTTTTCCCGATTTGAGTAAATCCATATTGCTCCTCAACAAGTCTCTGTCCGGTTGTTGCAATAGATTTTGCAAGCTCCCCGTTAGACCGGACCTGATCGAGTTTTGATTTCAACTCTTCAATTGACCGATACAACACAATGTTCTTCATGTCTTTGAAACCAAGCGCTTCATTTTCTTCCCGCCCCTGATCCCATGCAAACAGAACGCAACCGCAAGCCATGGCTTCAAAGTTTTTTATCATGTACTCACCAAGACCGATATCAGCCCCAACAAAGTACTTTATGTTGTTAAGCGCTTGAAGATACTCATCACCGGAATCGGTTCGTATTAATTCCAGGCCAAGCTGATCCTTAGCTGACAGCAAAAACTCCTTTCGCTTTGAGTATAGACGATGTCTGAGACTTCCGATAAAGCCCAGTTCAATGTTCCGTTCTTTATTTAGATTCTTTAACAAATTGTCATCATACCCTTTGGAAACAAATACCGCATCATAGCCTTCTTCTCTCAACTTCTTAGCCACCTGGTAACCTGAGACCAGCACACGGGCCCATGGGATGGCATGATAATGACGAGAGAACTTCCCTTCATACTTAGTCCCGGGATAATAGTTCTGACAGGCGTCATGTTCCAGAATGACAATGTTCGGCACAGTTCTTATAAAGGCGACCTGGCGTATCTCTTTTTTGAATCGCAGCAAGAAAATAATTCGATCATAACGTGCTGTATCCACCGATCGCTTAAAATATCGGCTCAGTTTTCGCTGTTCATCAGAACTGAGCCAGCGGATATCCATGTCCACATGCTCACCGATCCCGTCATAAAGGGTATCCAATTGAATTCTCTGATGTTTTTGAACAAGAAAGAGCACATTCATAACAATTTAAACTTCCAGGGCCTCGCGCAAAAATAACTTGAAAAGGTACCGGTTATTTTTGTGCGAGCCCTAACGGTTTATTCGATTTTTCCGCAAGCCCTCCCGATAAAGCGCATCGCCCCTTTTCATCACCCGCCGCCAGAAAAACTTATCCTCTTTTAAAGTCTCTTTCAACGGCTTGTTCCGATATATCCGGATAAACCGCAACAGGTCACGCTTCGTCAATCCGACATTCATACTTGAGTAATACAGTCCACCAATGTCTTTGACCTGCCAACGCTTTGGAGTACGACGACGCATCTGCACGCGGTGGAGGTCAATCAAATAGAGATGCAGCCGCTTTGGGTCAATCTTATCCTTGCCCTCTGAAATATCCAGCAGGAAATGGCAAATATAAAAGTCTCTGTGGTTAAGACCGTTTTCGTGAAGGATCCTGGCAATTCTGGCCACTTCCATAATCAGAGCGCGTTTCAATGCATCACCTGGGGGAGATTCCTGCCATTCATCGCACAGATCTTCGAGGCTGATGGAAT